>CAYPWC010000057.1:0-4409 GCA_964414335.1 uncultured Gammaproteobacteria bacterium
AGGACATTTTTGACCCCTATCTAATTGATAGGGAAAAAATCATTTTGAGTAAGGCTTTTCGCCGCTTGGCGGATAAGACTCAAGTTTTTCCTAATCACCGTGACAATGGTCACGTTAGGAATCGCCGGGTGCATACCGATGAGGTGGCTGTTTTGGCCATGCAAATTACCGGCATTTTGGGTCTGAATACCTGTTTGGCTGAGGCCTGTGCTTTGGGCCATGACTTGGGCCACACGCCATTTGGTCATCTTGGCGAAATGGTAATTAGTCAGATAAGCGGTCGAGAGTTTCGCCACGAGGTGATGAGTGTCGTGGTTGCTCAAAAAGTTGAGCGCGGGGGAAAGGGGCTCAATCTTTCCTATGAAACTCTTTCCGGAATTCTTGCTCACTCAAGAGGAACGGGTGAGGTCAGGGTAGACAAGAATGTTCCCTTGGAGCATTCGGTAGTTATGCTGGCTGATAAGCTGTCCTATATCTTCTCGGATCTCAACGACGCTTTGCGCTTGGGATTCTATAAGGAGAAGGATCTTCCTTCTGAGCTCTTTGCTCTTGGACATAATCAGCGGGAGCGCTGGCAAAATTGTGTCTATGCGATTGTCAAGGAGTCTTCGGAAGAAAGAAGAATCTCTTTTGAGAAGTCAGAAGTCGCCGAGCAGTTTCATTCGCTCAGGAAATGGGCGTTTGAAAAATTCTATCCCGACGTTAATCGCGACTATTCGCGCCAGCAAGCGATTGACGACCTTAACGCGGTCTATGAATTTTTCAGCGATAAGCTGGGATTGTTTGCTCATGACCCCTTACTGTCACTCGCTCTCTTAACTGACAGCGAGGCAAGATCGATTGCTAAATTCTCTAAAAACCCGACGGTAAAAGATATTGCCGGGCTGGAGAGATTTAGTTTTCAGGAAATCCTTAGAAGATTTCCACTTGGCTACAAAATTAATATCTTTGACCCCGACCTCAGGGCTGAAGATTTTCAAAATCAATAACCTCTAACTCCGGTCACCTGACTGGAGTTTTTTATTTGCCTTTTTATTCTCATGCATTTTAAACTTTAGGCAAAATTATTAAGGAATTTAAGTATTGGACGGAGCTTTTAGAAGAAGATGCTGAACAATAAAAATGCATATTTTAATTATATATTTTTATAAACTATATAATAGATATTAAATAGTTATTTAGCTAAAATTAAATAAAATATATAAAATTATTGCATAGCTTATTATATTATATCTTGCATAGGTTTTTGAAATGATTTATAATGTAACTATATGATAAATAATCAATTAAAAATAAATGAGGCTGCTAATTATTTAGGAGTCTCTATAGACACTCTTAGGCGGTGGGATGCTAAGGGTAAATTAAAATCATTAAGAGTTGGTCAGGGAAATCATCGTTATTATAGTTTAACCCAATTAGATGAGTTTTTAACGTTTTCTTGCGTTGGCCTGGCTATAAAATGGGCGGGAAATAGTATTAGTGAAAAGCCCAGCGATATTTTTTATTGTTCGGATAGTTCTGTTTTTCAGGGGAGGCTTTATAAATTAAGAAAGGCTTTGAGCGACAACAAAGAAATAGAATATTTTTTTTCGTTGCTTATTTCTGTGGTGGGAGAGATAGGCGATAATTCGTTCGGGCATAACCTTGGCAGTTGGCCAGATGTGATTGGGATATTCTTTGCTTATGATATTAAAAGGAAAACAATAGTTTTGGCGGATCGCGGCCAAGGGGTATTTAAAACATTAAAAAGAGTGAAGCCAGAATTATCCAGCGATGAGGATGCGTTAAGGGTCGCTTTTACTGAAATACTTTCCGGTCGGGCGCCAGAAAGCAGGGGAAATGGTTTGAAGTATGTAAGGAATGTGGTCTTAAAAAATCCTATTAGTTTATTTTTCCAAAGCGGTGAGGCGGAATTAAGCTTAGATCAAAATAATTCATTATTAAAAATAAAAAAGTCCAAGAAACCAATCCAGGGTTGTTTGGCCATAATTAAATTCTAATTTTATGATTATTCATATAAAAAAATTTGGTGCAATTTTAACATCTCGTCAACTCGGCAAAGAAGCCCTAGCGGCTTATTTGCCAAACTTTAATAATATTTCCGGGGAAGAAAATATATATATCAATTTTGATGAGATAGATGTTTTTTCGCCCTCTTGGGGGGACGAGTTTTTAACCGCGCTGTATAGAAAGTTTGGCGATCGTCTGATTTTACAGAAAAGCTCTAATGCTTCTGTTAACGCGAGCATTGAGATGCTAGAAGAAGCGAATGATATCAAATTTAATGCTGAATAAGTAAAATTTTATGAAGTTCATAAAAAATGAACAAATTAATAAAACAATAATCCAACAGCACTCTTACGAGTTTTCTATTAACGAGAATGCCCCATACCTTATTGAAATAATAGCCAGCGCTAAAAGCTGGTGGCAGAATTTTAAGTCCAGCCGTGCTTTTTTTAAAGATGATGATATTTTTTTGTATTTAGATAATCAAGAAATAACCACTTCAAGAAACATTAAGAAAGACGCTCGTTCTGCCTGGAATGGCAATGAATTACGTGGTCTGAAAAAAACTGTTATTATTGCTGCTAATTTAAGTAGAGGAAAGCACATGATTGATTTAAAATCAGATCAAACCCCACATCTAAACAGTATTACTATTTCTAAAATAGAAGAAAAAGATAAAATAACTTATATTTCAATGGGCAATAATCCTGCCCAGAAGAGCGGGGGGCGCCCCTGGCTCAGTTACATTATCCTTGATTTATTCATTACTAACCTATCTATTACTGCCAAGGCCAACAAGAACCACAAAGATGATGATGACTTAAAGTTGGTTATTAATGGTGAAGTCCAAAAGAACGAAAACAAACGTTCTCATCAAGATTGGTATTGGTGCGGAAAAGTGTTAAAGGGCGAAAACAAAACATTCTTTAAAGATATTAATTCCCAAATGAAACAATTCAATATTGATTTATACTCTGACGAAACTCCACGTCTATTTAAAATAGAAATCGGAATAAAGTCAGGCGAAACAAAAAGAATCCCGACCGTTGATGATCCCCTTTGGACTGGGGATTTTAGAGATGATACGGAACAAATGATTTTGGCGAGAGCAATCTTTGGTGAAGGAAGAGGTTTGCCCGATGAAGGCAAAATAGCAATTGCTTGGTCTATTAGAAATCGGGTAGAAGATAGTAGATGGGCCGATGATTATCATGGAGTAATTTTACAGACAGGGCAGTATGATGCCTTCAAAGTTAAAGACTTAAATAGAAAATATGTTGAAGACCCGTTTTATGTGGAAGATCCCTTCCAGCAAGTTAACAAACAACAAATTGATGCCTGGGAAAAATGTTATGAAGTTGCTGGGCTAGTAATAATCGGGAAAATAAGCGATCCGACCAGTGGCGCAAATCATTATTTTTCCGATTATATTAACTACCCGTATTGGACAAAAAGCAAGAATGCTAAATTTATAATGAAAATAGATAATACTTTATTTTATAATTTAAAAAAAGAAAGTAACGACGGTTTTATTAAGATAAAATATTTGATACTTGGCTCACTTATTATTTTGCTTGGACTCGGCGTGTATTTGGTAATTTTGTGGCAGCCTAGAGACCGAGAAGCGGGGCAAATTTGCGAGGCAAAAGAGGGCAAGTTAATAGAAGACGTTAATAGCTCTATTGAAGAGAACGCTGGCGGACTGTACGGATATTATCATTATGTTTATATAAATCCCAAAACATCGGAAGTGGAGAGAATTTTTTTTGATTTTGATGGGCAACTCTTCAATCTTAAGCGTTTAACTAACGACGGTTACCATAAATATGACCTAAAATTATTTTCGCCCGACGATAGCTTCCGTTTCGGATACATCCAAAATTTGCACAAGGGAGATGAAACTTTCGATGAAAATAATGATAAGCAAAGAGAGGAATACTATCAAAATTATACGTCTTTAATAATAAGTCCGGGATATGGCTCAGCACCCGTTGAAGTCTATCGGGGAAACTATCATACTTCTTCCTGGGAATGGGAGGATGTTAATCATGTAAAAGTATATAATGACTGTGGAACCTGTTGTCGCTATTACTATTTAATAAATATTAATACTCGGGAAATTGAAGAAGAAGGGCATCTTGAGGCAGAAGAGACCGCTTGTATACAAATTCACTAATTAAAAATCCTGACATATTAACTAAAAAGTCTCCAATATTCATTGGAGACTTTTTAGTTAGTGGACCCTACAGTCCTTTCGCCTCGCGAACGCCTGCCTGGCGTTCGCTCGTTGCCGCGGCGGACCCGCTAAACGCTCGCTCGCTCGCGTTTATCGTCGCTCGTCCTCTCGTCTTCGCTTCGCTCCGACTCGAGTCTCGCTCGCCGCCTGTTCTCGTCCTGTAGTT
>CAYPWC010000058.1:0-4319 GCA_964414335.1 uncultured Gammaproteobacteria bacterium
ATTGTGGAAATGCTTAAGAATCAAGACTCGCAGAAGGCTAAGGAAAAACTGGCTTTAATTAAAGATTTGCAATTGGCTTTTGGTAAAGATCAAGCAGGTAAAGAAATTGCCTTGTCGGACATGTCCATGGAGGATTTGCTGGACGCTTGGAAGAGTGGAGGCGAAAAGCAGCAGGCGATTATGGATACCGTTAAGAATTCCGCTAGACCACAGTCAGAGAGAATTAAAATCTTTACCAAAGCCGAGAACTCTTTGCAGGGTAATAATCCGGCAGTAAAAGATGTTTATAATGATCTTTTTGTTAAAAATATTTAAGGGGTGGCGATTTAAAAGCGAAAGAGGCTAGTAATACTCTAAATTTATAACTTACTTTCTATGGCTCAAGAAAATATTCAATTTGCTCAAAAACTAGGCTTGTTATCAGAAGAGGCACAGTTTTATTTTAGTCATGATTTTTGTGGTGATTTAATTATCGCTTTAGCCAGTGAATACAAGCTTAATCCCGACCATGTCTATAACTTAGTTTTTGAGGTAGTTAAAAATGATTTTAATTTAGTTTCTTTGCGCCAGAAAGTAACTTCCTTGGGATTAGTTGGCTTGGTTCAGGATAGTTTTTTCCAAGATTTTATTGGCAAGATTTTGCTCCCGGTTAGCCCTTATTTAAAGACGGTTGATCTGAGAGAGGAACTTATTAAGGCTGGTGGTAAAGTCGAAAAATATCAGGCAATTGTTAACAACTTTCAGGAAATTATTGAAGATGAAAACTTCAAGGAGGTTGATAAATTTCTTGAGCTTTATGACGATATTGACCTCCAAGAAGAGCACCGGTATGTTTTGGATATTTTGGAGAATAATTTAAAAGAAGCGCTATTTAATAGCGGCCTTAAAGCAACTACCACTTTAAACGCCGGCCTAATTTATCTTTTAAATAATGACAAGAACTTTAAGTTTGAAGCAGTGCGGACAGTTTTGGAGAATAACGAAACGTTAACTGCGGGAACAATTATTTTAGAAGATAAGGCGGTGTCAGGAACGATTTCTAATTGGCTTAAGGATTTTATTAAGATTAATGGGAGTGAACTTTTTAACGAGTTAACTTTGGCTGAATATTTAAGCTCATCGGCTAATACTAAAAAATTAACGGCGAAGGAAAAAGATTTGCTTCGGAAACTTCTTAAATTTTATCGCCATTTATCATTCTTTCCAGAAAGTTTTAGTGGCACTCCTGTTACCAGTTGGCATATTATTCCCCTTGATACGCAGGAAGAAGAAGTTTTGTCAGCCAGAAAACTAGTTGATGTTTTATCTGATGAACCTACCAAGAAGGTTTTGCCGAAAGAAGTTTCCTCGGAAACTAATTTGGTTAAATCTCCTCAGCAGGAGCTCGAAGAGATTTTGAAACAATATGCCGTTGGCAGCTTTGAATATAAAGCGATTACTCAAGAAATTGAGCGTTTAAAAAAGAAGAAATAATAAAAGTAATTTTGCCCCCATGTTTGATTACTTACAACAATTTAATAATCTGCCCAAAAGTCTGCGTGATCAGATTTCTTCGCCGCTAGTCATGGAAGCAATTTCTAAACTAGAAAAGAAATATCAAATTGATTTAGCGATGACGGTAATGAAAGTGATGGTGAAAAGCTTGGCTCTAAGAAGTCTTCCGGTCTATTTTGTTAGCGACTTTGGACTTAGTCAGGCGGCGGCCGAAAGTTTAGCTCAAGAGTTAAAAACGCAAGTTTTTATTGCGGTTTCTAGTCACTTAGGTCTGGAGCAGGAAGCGAGAGCCTTAGACTTGGATGCCGACATTGAGTTGATAATTAAAGAAGCGGGACTCATGCTAGCTAGTGGGGATTTAGTGCAAAGATTTAAAGGTGTCTTGTCTACCTATTTGAAGGGAATTAGAGATAAGATTGCGGCTCGTGATGCTTTAGTTAAGCCGGCTGTTTCTGGTGGTTTAAGTTTAACGCCAGCTGAGGCTGATCGAGTTTTTAAGGTTTGCAGTGAAAAGACTTTTAGGAGCTTGGACATTCAGACACTAAAAACAATGCCTCCCCAGAGTCGCCTTGATAAAATTGTAGCCGCTAATGATGGCAAACCTAAGGCGACAGAAGAATATTCTCTAAAGCAAGCGCTTGCTACGGGACAAATTAAGAAGCCAGCGGAAATGGTAAAACTTCCGCTTCAAGAGAAAGAATTAAGTCTGCCTTTAGCAGTTAGCCAGGTAGAGGAGTTGAAAAAAACACCAGCTCCTCCTGCTACCCCTAAAATAACGCCCCCGGTAGAAATAAAGAAAGCTGAACCAAAAGTTCAAGCCGAGATTAAGGTCGCTCCTCAGACTAAAGCTGAGATTAAACTTGAGCCGGTTAAAGTACCGGAAGTAAAATTAAATCAGCCTCTAAGTGCTAATCGACCGCCAGTTGTGCCGGTGATGGCGCCTGTAGTTGAACGTAAACCGATTGCCACCGCTCGTCCAATTTTTGCGCCTTCAATTTCAAAAAAAATCATGCAAGATGTTAAGCCCGCTCCGAAAGTGATGGGGCCACTGGAAGAATTGCAATTTTTGGATTTAATTAACTTCCGCCGTTTAGGGAAGACCCCAACTGAAGCCGTGACTAAGATATTTTCTAAAATTAAATTGTTGGAAGCTGACGGCTATGATAAAATGGTAGCAGGCGTTCAAGCTTGGCGCCAAAGCCCGATTAATCATCTTTATCTCAAAACACTGCAAGCGGCGATCGGTAAAGGTCTTACCGTGAAGGATTATGTTATTTCTAAACAAAAAGAAGATAAGGAGGCCCTTAAGTGGGAAGAAATTGAAGCCATTTTAGCGATGAATAGTAAGTTAGTCTTTTAATATGCAGCAGTTTACCGTTCCCCAATTTATTGACGTTGAAAGCAAAATTATTGGGCCGATTACCACCCGACAATTTTTAATTCTTTTAGGAGGAGCAATTATTATCGGTATTTCCTATAAGTTATTTGATTTTTCTTTGTTTTTGACAATTGGCATCGTGGTGCTTATCATTACCGCCGTGTTTGCTTTCATTAAAGTTAATGGTCGCCCCTTTCATTATTTTGTTTTGAATCTTACCCAGACGATTCGCCGCCCCGGTGTTCGAGTTTGGAATAACCGGCTAACAACAATTGAAGAGACGGTTGAAACTACGTTTGTAAAGCCGGAGACAAAACCAGAGACTAAAGAATTCTATCAGAAATCACGGTTAGCGGAATTAGCTCTAATTGTCGATACGAAGGGGAGATATAAAGGAGAATAGTTAATTATCTTATGCCAAAAAATAGTTTAGCCAAAAACAATGTTTCCGTTTCTACTCAGCAGTATTTGGATATCGCGGAAATAAAAGACAACACCGTTGTTATGAAGGATGGGACTTTGCGTGCCGTCTTGCTGGTTTCTAGTATTAACTTCGCTTTAAAAAGCGAAGACGAACAGAATGCGGTAATTGATTCCTATGTTAGGTTTTTAAACAACTTGTCTTTTACTCTGCAAATTGTTATCCAATCGCGTGAGCTAGACATTGATAACTACTTACAGTATTTAAAGGCCAAGGAAAAGGAACAGACTAATAAGCTTTTGAAAGTTCAGACAGCCGATTATATTGAATATATTAGGGACTTAACCTCTTTGGGGAAGATTATGAATAAGCGGTTTTATATTGTTGTCCCTTATAACCCATTAACCGATAAGCACAAAAGTTTTTTCAGTCTAATCGGTGAGGCGCTAAAACCAGCGACGATTATTAAATTGAAAGAAAAAACCTTTAGAGAATATCAAGAAATGCTTGAACGTCGAATCGAAAGTGTCACTGGCGGACTAGAATCAATGGGTGTTGCCGTTGCGCGCCTCGATACTCAGAGTTTAATTGAGCTCTATTATAAAACCTATAACCCGGAAACTTCTAAAAATCAGAATTTAGTTGATTTGGATAAACTACGGGTTGAAAAATAAAATCTATGGTTAATTTTAATAAAGACGAAAATCCTAATAAGCTCACTTTGCAATCAACGGTTTCTTTGGGAGCAAAGAAGAATGGGCCGGCACTTGAGGCTAATCCGGAATTGACCCGGGAAGTGATTGAAGAAGAGAAGGCTTTCCGCCGCGGCGTCTTGTCGGTTCGTGATATTATCGCTCCGGCGAGTTTAAAAGTGGAGGCCAATGCTTTGCGCTTGGGCGATCAATTTTTACGCACCATTTTCGTGATTAATTATCCTCGCTATATCTCTGTTGGCTGGTTTGCGCCGATTATCAATTTAAATTTGACGTTTGATGTTTCAATGTTCTTCTATCCGGTAAAAAGCGC
>CAYPWC010000059.1:0-1960 GCA_964414335.1 uncultured Gammaproteobacteria bacterium
ACAATATGAAAAAAACAATTATCACTGCCTTTCTCTTAATGTTACTTTTTCTTGGGGGCTGCGTTATAAAGAAAGAAGCTCCGGCAAATGAACCAGTTGCCAGTGAGCCGCTAGCAAGTAGTTCAACTGAGGTTAGGCGAACTCCGGTTAAAGTTTTCTTTGCTAACACCAAGCTTAATCCGGGAAGCGAGGACTGTAGCCAAGTCTTTGTTCTTAGTCGCTTCGTGCCAGCAGGTAAAGAAATTCTGCCGGTTGTTCTCAAAGAATTATTTCGGGGCCCAGGTGAAGGGGAAAAAGCTCAGGGCTACAGTTCTTTTTTCTCGTCTGAGACTGAGAACATTTTAAAGAGCGTTAAAGTGGTTGAGGGTGTCGCCTATGTTAATTTAGAGGATATTCGCTCGCTTATCCCTAACGCCAGTACTAGTTGTGGTAGTGCGCAGCTATTAGCAGAGATTGAAACAACACTCAAACAATTTTCAGCGGTCAAGAAAGTGGCCCTGGCAATTAATGGTGACCCGAACGCTTTTTATGAATGGCTTCAGCTAGGTTGTCCGGAAGGGGAAAGTTATTGCGACCCTTTAAATTGGCAAAACTAATTTTTAATAATTAATAATAAGTCTATGAAAAAAACTCAAGTGTTTTTAGCAACGCTAATCACTTTGGCTGTAGCTGCGGTCGTGATTGTGGCGCTTGTTACCACTAATCGTGTTCAGAACCAAGATAGATTTTCGGTAACTGGTTCGGGAACGGTCTATGCTAAAGCCGACATTGCCAACATTGAAGTTGGCCTTAAGGTTGAGGCCAAGAAAACCGCCGCTTTAGCGACAACGGAAAGTACCAATAAAATGAATGAGATTGTGTCAGAACTCAAGGCGCTAGGAGTGGAAGAGAAAGACATTAAGACTTCCAACTACAGCTTGCGCCCGGTCTATAATTACTCTGAAGCTAGAGGCCAAGAATTAATTGGTTATGAAGTAACTCAGAATTTAACTCTTAAAATTAGAGACTTAAGTAAAATTGGCGATGTTATCGCTAAGACCACCGAGAAGGGGGCTAATCAAATTGGTAATGTTAACTTCACTATTGATGATGAATTTCAGTTGAAGAATGAAGCGCGAGAAATCGCCATTACTAAAGCTAAAGAAAAGGCGGAATTAATTGCCGCTCAATCAGGAATGAAGTTAGGAGCAATTAAGAGCGTTTATGAAAGCATGGAGCCAGTTACTCCCATTGCCTATAACTACTCTAATGCCCGAAAGGAAATGGCGGTTGACCAGGCGGGTGGTATTAGCGCTCCAGAAATCTTATCCGGTCAGAATGAAGTGCGCGTCGAGGTAACTTTAGTCTACGAAGTTAAATAAATGCCAGTTCTTAGTGAAGGCGTGACGCTGTTAAAGCATTTTGCGCAAAATGAAAGTAAGCTGGCGACACTCTATTGGCGCTATAGTGAGCGTTTTCCAGAAATTAATCTTTTTGGGCGTTTAGCAGACGACGAAAAAAGGCATGCCGCCTATTTATTTGATCTTGATGAGCGTTTCCATGAAGAGGCACTGGCTTGGCCTTTATCAGAGAACGCACCGTTAATTCTTGAATATATTAGTAATTTTATTGATGAATGTTTGGAGCGTGTTTCTCAGAAGGAGTTTACTTTAGAAGATGCCCTTGATAGCGCTCTGAGTTTAGAGCAGTCAATGATTGAGAAAAAGACATTCACGATGTTTAAAACTAGTAATCCGGAGATAATCGCCATTCTCCAAAAACTTAATCTCGAAACGGATAAGCATTGGCAAGCGATTGCTAAATACAAAACGAAAGATATTTAGGAAATAAAAAATCGCCTGGGAATATTCCTAGGCGATTTTTATTATCTTCATTTCTTTCTTTTGTCCTTTAATTTCTAAGGAAGCAATTTCTCCCACTCGTTTTCCCAGAAGTGCACTTCCGAGCGGGGAACTGTGGG
>CAYPWC010000059.1:1970-4226 GCA_964414335.1 uncultured Gammaproteobacteria bacterium
AAATAATGCCCGCGGTGGGATTAGTTTCACTGCCGCCAAGAATAGTATAGGTTTTAGTTTTATCGCTAGTTATAATAGTTACTGTTCTTCCTAGAGCGACCACTTCCGCTCTACCACTTGGTTTAAAGACGAGAGCGGTTTTAAGATGGGCTTCTAGTTCTAAGATTCTTTGGTTAAGACCGCGCAGCCGGCCTTTAGCTAGTTGGTAGCCGGCATTTTCTGAAAAATCACCCATTTCCGCTAGTCGTTTAACCTCTTTTGCTAAGCGGGGATGGGCTTCTTTTAATTTTATTAGTTTTTCTTTAAGTTCGTTAAACTTCGCCTCGCTTAAATACGGGTCGGGCAGGGGCTTTCTGTAGGTCTCTTTTTTACGAATGGGTACTTGCATAGAGCTATTATATGAATAATTCCTTTAGGAGTCAAAGACGGGGGAAAAGTGATAATAATTATTCTTGTCAATTTGCCAGAAAGAGTTTAAGATAAAAATAGAAAGTGAAGTACCTTAAAATTATTAATAAAACCTAAAAGGCCAGGGAGGGCCTAGCTATGAAAAAAGTAAATGGCAAAAGAAACTCTCGCACGGCTGCCAAGACTGCCCAAAAGGCGCAAGCTAATAAGGCAGAGTTCAATAGCTGTGCTCCGGAGACCGGACAACTGCCCAAGGAAGAGGCGGTAATATCGGTAAAAGAACCGCTAACTGTGAAAAAGAAAATCGTCGGATCAAGCGACAAGAAAATCTATGTCGTTGATACCAATGTTTTAATTGATGATCCGGGAGCAACTGACATTCTCATTGATGACGGCAACTTAGTCGTCGTACCAATTACGGTAATTAATGAGCTTAACGGTCTCAAGAAGGAAAAGCCTGAAGCGCAATTAGCGATTAAAAGGATTTATGCGCGGCTTTTAAAAAAAGATCCGAGCCTAGTCATTGAAACGCAGACAGCGTTTGTTAAATGGCTCAACCCCTTAATAGCTGATGATCAGATTATCGCTACCTATAATTACGTGTTGTCCAGCTCGCGCCGGGCTTCATCTGGTTATGGTGGCTATAGTGACGTTAGGCTTGTTACTGGCGACATTAGCATGACGATTCTGGCGCTAACGGTTCTTAAAAGTCAGAAGCCGATAGTTGAAGACTATCGCCGAAACAAAGTTGAGATTGTCGAGCGAGATCTACTCATTCCACGCTACCGCGTGTCGGCGCGCTCAATTATTAGAAGTGGCGATCATTTCACTTTTCCGGCTAAAGGAAAATTGAAAGCAGTGGCTAATGGTGAAGCGATTGTCGCTATTTCTAATGCGACTAATCTTGAAACCGGAGAAACTGGAGAGTGGCAAGAAAGTTTTTGCGCGGTGAGACGTAATGATCATTTTTTGATCATGGATTCAAGTATCAGCGCTTCGGGAGTACGCCCAATGCATAATGGTACTTGTAACTGGGCTCAGATTATCGCAATGAACTTTCTCTGTGACAACTCTGTTTCCTGCGTCTTCTTGCAGGGGGGAGCCGGTACGGGGAAAACCCTGTTAGCGCTCGCTTCCGCTCTAGAGAGCAAGAAAAGCGGGTTTTATGACCAAGTCATAATTTCCCGGCCAGTTGTTCCTTTAGAGGAAAAGCAACAAATGGGCTTTCTTCCAGGAGACATTTCCCAGAAGATGAACCCTTGGCTGCTGCCGATTGAGCAGAATTTGCGTTTTATTACGCAGTTCAATCATCCGGTAGTTCTTAAGAAGATTGAGCCAGCGTATGAGGAGGAAGTTTTTTCTAAACGTGGTCGCCGCAAAAAAGATGATCATGGGCGGAAACAAAAAGGGAAGCAAAGACCTCAGCCGGTGAAAGCACCAGTCATGAAAAAGACAGTTCAGAGTTTCAGCGAAATTCTGGATGCTAATGGTCTTCTAATCCAATCCCTGGATTACATTCGGGGAGCGACGTTTAGTAAGTCCTTCATCATTATTGATGAAGCGCAGAACTTAACTGCTCACCAGATCAAGACCATTATTACCAGAGTTGGTAAGGGGACAAAAATTGTCTTCACTGGTGACTTGGGGCAGATTGATGGGCGTCTTAATCGCAACACTTCCGGTTTAGCCTATGCCATTAAAAAATTCTCGCGCAATCCGCAACTAGCGGGCGCGAAGAATCCGATGATTGCTATTGTAAATTTCTCGGCAACGCTAAGAAGCGACATTGCTTCACTAGCTGAGAAAATACTTTAAAGCCAAAAGACTGATGTTAAATCAGTCTTTTTT
>CAYPWC010000060.1:0-1728 GCA_964414335.1 uncultured Gammaproteobacteria bacterium
CAATCGGCTTATTATAGCCCTGAACCAATTTAATAAAATTATTTTTTATAGTTGGATCAGAAAAACCGGTTGATGTTAATAAGATATAACCAGAGAATTCTTTGCTTTTTTTATTTTCCATATACAAACAAACTAACATATTATTAGGGTTTTTTCAATTTATTAACTGAATATTGATACTATTTCCGCTCCGCAGCCCTTTTTAGGATGGTTTTCGTCGACCCCGATAGCCATTTTCACGGTATTGACTAAAAATAAAAAATATATTAAAATTTTAAGTCAAAATGAACATTAACAATTTAAAAATAAAAGACATGGAATGGGAAAAAAGATTGTATTTTGGTACCTGGCAATTAAGCAATGAATTTGACGGTATCACGCCAGAAAATGTCAAAGAAATACTTAATTTTGCCCTAAAGCAAGGTGTTATAAATTTCGACACTGCGCATGTATACGGAAATGGATTTGTAGAGGAACTATTAGGAAATTTTCTGCCCAAAAACGCCAAGATAATAACAAAGATTCCGGCTATTTCAAAACCTATCCAAGGATACTACTCTGACATAAAGGAGTATTACCCGAAAGAATGGTTAGCTGAAAAATTTGAATTATCCATGAAACGCCTAAAGAGAAATAATATTTATGGCGTACTTCTACACAACTGGAGCGATAAATGGGAGAATGATTATTCTGAGATTCTATCGTATTTATTAACTCTCAAAATTAATAAACGCGTAAAAAAAATTGGAATATCTATTCCTAATGGTTTTAAAGGAGTTTTACCAATTAATCTAATCAAACAATTAGACATAATAGAGGCTCCTTATAACTACGAAAACGATTGGGTGAATAACAATATGGAATTTTTGAAAGAAAATAACATAGAAATTATTTTGCGCAGCATTTTTCTGCAAGGCAAACACTGCGCCCTAAATGAAAAATGTAATAGTTACGAAGAAATTATTAAAGACGCTTGTTCAAAAAACTGCTCTTTAGTTATTGGAATGACGAAAAAACAAAACATTATTAACAACATCAAAAAAATTAAGGAGGAAATGAGTCATGAAAAATAACTTAGTAATGTTATCAAATGTTGAGGAATTTATCGAAATAACAGGAAAGGGTGGAAATAAGTTTAACTTCAGAAAAAATACTTACGGAATTTTAGTTCCTGATCATAACCATCCTTTATCATGTGTCAGTGTTTCAAACGATTCTTTAAGCATAGATCTATGGACTGGCTGTGCCTGGCAATGCCGGTATTGCCACGTCCAAGGAACCTATACGGACATCGAGAGCGGTGGAAAGATGTTAACAAAACCACAAAAACGTTCCCGGTTTTCTATAGATGAAATTATTGACAGCCTAATGGAACACCCTTTTTTCACTCCTCACGAAACTATTATTAGCATCGGCACTGCCAGCACGGAACCGTTTGCAATTGGACCCGTCGCCGACAGCACCTTTGAAATAATGCTAAAGTTTGTAGAAAGGGGTTTAAAAAATCCTTTCTGGATTATTACCAAAGCAGGTGTTCCGAGACACCGAAAACAGAGTATTGCCAAAATTGTACAGGCCGGCAATCCTCTAATGATTTCAATTTGCTGGGCAAATAACCCCAACACTATTGAGCCCGTAAATAACAACCGCTTCCAAAACATTGAAGACGCTAAGGAGGCTGGGGCGATAATTTCTTGGCATTTGCGACCAATAGTTAAAGAGTGGAGT
>CAYPWC010000060.1:1748-3985 GCA_964414335.1 uncultured Gammaproteobacteria bacterium
GATGATGCTTTGGGTGAAAAGAAACTATGGTGACATGATAGACTCTATTGTTCCTGGTGGCCTAAGATGGACCGAAGGAATAGAATACGGGCTAACAGAGTTGCATGGAATCGAAATGCCAAAAATACCCAAAGAAGATAATTTAAAATTTTTGTCTAACAACTTATTGTCAAAGATTACAGAATTATCTAAAGAATTGTTTCCGGGCACGCCTGTTTACCAAAAATCGTCTTGCTGTATGTCAAAAATGTTAGGTGTTCCAAGTATTAACTTGGCGCAACACTTAAACAAAGAGGAGTGCGAAGACTCAGTTTGCCCAATAGAGCAAAGGAAAATTTGCGCATCATATGATCCAAAAAAAATCTCTACCAAGCACTTGCAGACAATGCTTGATAAGTTGCATATCAATGTTAACGTAAAAGGAATAAACGAAAATTACAAAATAATTTGCGAACCTCCTTTATCGGATTTCACTTATGCAATTAACCAAACTATTAAAAAGGAACTAGCAAAAGAACTGCATCATGAAAAATAAAGAGATAGTAAGTAAATTGTTCAATTTTGCAGAAACTAACGGCTGGGAGTTACAGGAAAGCGTTTCTATTACCAGAAACGCTTCCAAACTCTTATTCCAAATTTCCGGCGGAACTATATTTGAAAAAGAATTAGTCGGTTTAAATAAGGCTTTTTCAGATAAAATAGTTTCTTGGCAAAATTGCTTGCGGACTGATACCTGGGAGAAAATAGGCTACTCTGGAAAGCACCATCTGACATTCGAAATGATTGGCCATTTTATGTTTTTCAAGGCGGGCGAAAAAGCGACAAAAATAGAGATGATAAATTTTGCCTTTAAATTTCTTACTGAGGAGTTAAGCATAAATCCTTCACATTTAATTGTAACGGTACATCCAGATGATAAGGTTTCGTTAAAAATTTTAAAGTCTTTGCCGGTTAACGAGATTCGAAAGAATCCCCAAAACATAAGCATTGAACCATTTAAATTAAGATACGGGACAAGAGTAGAAATCATTTGGAAAAGCTCCTCCAGAACAGAATGCGAGCTCTGGAACCTTGTTTTCCACACAAACTCATACGACAAAAAAAGTACGGACGACGGAACAATGTCTGCTGACTCTGGAGCCAGTATCGACAGGTTAGCAAGGGCCCAGGAAAACAAGGAGAATGACTATGAAACTAGTTATTGGCGCGAATATTTATCTCTAATAGTCAGTGAGAAAAACATTAAGGCCAGATTAGCCGAAATGCTCAAAGCTTCAATCTTTCTTCTGCACGATGGCTTAGCTCCCGGAAACAAAGGAGCTGAGTATGTCTTAAGAAAAATCATCAGAGAGGCCTATAATCTTTCCCAAGGAATTGATGAATGCCTAAATAACTACGAACTAGCTGAGTATTATTGGAGAAACACCAATGATTCTAAAAGAGAGCTCTTTAAGAGTGAATTAATGAGTTATGAATTAGCCTTGAAAAGAGGCGAAAAAGAACTCTTCAAGATTCTTGAAAAAAATAAAACACTCAAAGAGAGCGACTTCATCTTTTTGCAAGAAACATTTGGTTATCCCAAAATCTTAGCGATTAAAAAAAATTACAGAAAATGAAAGATCTTGAGTTAATAAAAAAAATTCTAAAAGATTCTTTTAGCCTTGAAAATATAAATTTTTACTGGCTAACTGGATCGATTGCCAGAGGACAGCCCAGCGACAATATTGACGTTATTGCTGGGCTTACCATTTTGAATCAAGAAGAAATAAACATTCTTTCCGAAAAAATATTTTTCTCAGTATAGCACAGCCTCCGGCGGGGAGCAAGATTTACATTTTGTTATAAAAATGTATCTAATTCCTGCGCGTATTGTTCTTCCGCATCATGCAGGCGCTGCGCCAGTGCCACTGCGCCATCGTTTGCCCCCTGCGCCGCGTTGATGGCCTTCGTCATATCGGTGGCGCCCACATGGTTGCCTTCGATCAGCATTTCCGCAATATTTTGCGCCGATTTATCTGCCAGTGTCTGCATCTGAATGCCCATGTTGGCCCAGCCCTTCACCAGCGGGCTTTGCTCCTTGGGCATCGCGCCCTCCACGGCAAGCATGGCATTTGCGCGGCGCAAAAGGTCGTCATAGGTCGCCTGCTGTTTTTTCAAATGATGGCGCAGCGATGCATCCTCGGCAATGCCCAAAAGCTCCTCCACGCTGCTTTTACCCATCTCGGCATTTTTGGCGA
>CAYPWC010000061.1:0-3865 GCA_964414335.1 uncultured Gammaproteobacteria bacterium
CGCCCGCTACGCGGGCGAAAGGAAAAGCCTCGTGCAGGGTTTCCTGACCTTTTAACAAAAAGCGGAAATTATTTCCGCTTTTTTAGCGACTAAAATTATAAATTTAAATTATTATTCTAACTAGCGAGTCCATGGAGCCGCTTATGAGCCTGAATATCAAAAATGGTTTTCTTTAATCCATTTTGCAGTGTTACTACCGGCATCCAGTGAAGATCATTTTTTGCTTGACGAATGTCTGGCAAAACTAACTCGGAAACAAAGAGCGGACTAGGAACATGAGAAACTACTGACTGAGAACCAGTTTCCTGAATAATAGTGTCTACTAAAGAACGAAGCTTCACATCAACATCAGAACCAATGTTAATCGGACCCGGAAGATCGGTCTTCATCATCTTTGTGACTGCATCAAGAGCGTCTTCAATATAGCAGAAGGAAGAAGCGAAGGCTTCATCGCCCGGAATAATAATTTCCTTGTTTTCAAGCGCCCAATTAATGAAGTCCGGGATCATCTGATCATCGCCTTGCTCCATTCGGGGGCCATAAATCCGAAACAGACGAATAATTTTAGCATCAATGTTATAAATAGCGCGGTAGTTGGAAACTAAAGTCTCGGCAAAACGCTTCCCTTCATCATAGGAGCTGCGGGCTGATAAATGATCAACCTGACCCAAGTCAGTTTCGAGAACTTTAGTGTCCGCTTGATCGCGGTGCCGAGGGCCATAGACAACCGAAGAAGAAAATTGTAAAAATTTTGATTCATATTTAACCGCTAAATCAAGCAGGTTTTTAACTACATAAGAGTTTGCCTGAAGATTGGCTAGGCGGTTCTCTAGAAAGTGCCGGGGAGACATCGGACAAGCCAAATTATATATTTCCTGAACGCCCTGAAATTCGATTTTAAACTTCTTTAAATCCGGTCGCGACTCAAGATCAAGCGGCAGACTTAAATCATGATTGATAAAAGCAAAATCCGGATTGGCAAGCAGATGATCAATATTCCGTTCGCTACCGGTAATGAAATTATCAACGCAAATTACTTTGCAAGTTTTAATGAGCTCATCACATAAGTGCGAGCCGATAAAACCAGCTCCACCTGAGACGAGCACATTCTTCTTATCAAAAATTACTTGTTTAGGCATATATATTAGTTATTTATCTTTATTATACCAAGATTAACCCCACCATTAAAGCCCGTCTCCCAGGCATAGAAAGATTCAAGGAGACTCCCGTCATAATCAAAAACTCGAACATGCGGCGCCGCGCCCGTATTTGCTCCTAAAGCAATTTCGCTTTCCCCGTCATTATTCAAGTCTCCCAAAGCTAAATTAATCCCCCCCTGGAAGCTGCGACTATAGGCTAAAAACTGTTTTTTAAGCTGGCCATAGTTGTTAAAAATTTTCACTTGCGGTTCCCGACCTTTCCCCGGAACAACTACAATTTCTGCTCGACTGCGCTCTAAGCGTCCATTCACGTTACCAACAGCCACTTTCACTCCGCCCCGGAAATTCTTCTCATAGGCTAAAAAGACACCCAATAGTTTTCCCTGGGGAGTAAAAATTTTCACCAGTGGCTCGTGGCCACTACCATAAGCAACAACAATGCGACCTTCACCCCGACCCTCAATATCACCAGCTGACACGCTTAATCCGCCCCGCCAATTACGATCGGCCGCTAAAAATTGTCGTAGCAATTTACCACTACCATCAAATATTCTCACTTGAGCACTCCCTCGAGAAGCCGGGGTAACGACAATTTCTTTATCATCGCTCCCTTCTAAATTACTAGCGCTAACATTCACTCCCCCACGAAAACTGCGCTCAAAAGCGAGAAACTTCTTTAGGAGTTTGCCGTCAGAGTTTAGAACCGAAACGTTTGGCTCAGTTCCCGGAGCCGCCCCGACAATAATTTCAGCCTGGCCATCATTATTCAAATCACTAATTACCACACTTTGATTAGCACCAATTTTAGAATTGGCAGGAAAAGTTTTTACCAAATCCCCGTTAGCGGCGGTGAGCTTAGTGTCTTTTTGACCATTAACTGAAAATAGCAAAAGACGTCCTGAGCGACTATAGAGTTGCTTTTTAGCCATTTCGACCGCAGCATTTAAATTCAGGCGGCCATTGCCTAGTTGACCTAAATAGTTAGGGTTTAAACGGCTAATATTATCAGTCGTCGCAAACAAAATATTAACGATTTCTCGTCGACTTAATTCCGGATTAGCCTGAGCAATTAGGGCAAGTGAAGCAGAAACTAGGGGCGTGGCCATAGAAGTTCCTGACCAAAAACCATCATAGTATTTATTGGGGTCCTGGCGATCGCTTCCTGGAGTAACCGTATTAAAGAAACTTATTCCCGGGGCAGCAATATCAACACAGTTAAAGCCATAGCTAGAAAAACGCGCTTTTTGATCAAGAGCGTCAGTGGCGACTACACCAATTACCATATTTTCTCCCAAGTCGCCGTCATAGCAAGCAGGATAAATCTTTGTCTTATCAATATTATAACCATCACCAGCCGCTTGTTCATTGCCAGCAGCCGCGACCACCATCACCCCGGCAGTATGCGCCCGTTTAATCGCATCTTGCAAAGCTTGACTATAGCTGAAATTTACAAAACTCAAATTAATAATATCGGCCCCGTTATTGGTAGCATAATCAACCGCGCGAATCACATCGCTGATTTTCCCTTCACCGCGATCATTTAGAACTTTAAGGGGCATAATTTTCGCCTGCCAAGTCACACCAGCCACTCCCTGATTATTATTTCCCCGAGCAGCAATAATTCCCGCCACCATCGTCCCATGAGACACTCCCGCCTCCGTCCAATTATCAGAAAACTTCGGAGTTGGATCCGGTAAATTAATTACAAAATCCCAACCCGAAACGTCGTCAGCAAAACCATTACGGTCATCATCTTTGCCGTTTTTGGGAATTTCTCGTTGATTAGACCACAAATTGTCTTTTAAGTCTGGATGTTTAATATCAATTCCTGAGTCGATTACGGCAATAACGATTTCTGGGCTAGCGGAAATCTTTTCCCAAGCACTATCAGCCTTAATCTTCGCTAAATACCATTGATTTTTATAATAGGGATCATTCGGCGTAATGCTAGCTAAAACCGGCCCGGCGCTAATCAGGAAGACGATAAAAAAAGATGTTATCAGTTTTTTCATATAACATCTTCATCATAACATATCTGAATTTTTTTTTGTAGCGAATTTCTACGATAAATCCGTCAAAACTTTCAAGGTTTCCTGAGCACATTTAGACCAACTAAATCGGCTCGCTACTACCAGGCCTCGAGCGCGCAATTCTTCCCTTTCTTCAGGACGACTAATAATCTCCATCATCGCCCGAGCAATATCCCGCCTATCATTTTGATCAAAATATTTAACGGCCCCACCGGCAATTTCTCTTAGAACCGGCAAGTCCGAAGCAATGGTGGGTAGTCCTGAAGCTAGTGATTCTAAAATAGGAATACCAAACCCTTCATGTTTAGTGGGAAAAACAAAAGCACTAGCGGCATTGTAGATATAGGGGAGATCAGCTTCATCCACCCAGCCCGGCAGAAAAACATCATTATTCAAATTAAACTCTTCAATGGCATATTTCACCTCATCAAAACCAAAGCTAGCATTACCAATTAAAACCAACTTCTCTTTTATCTCCGGAGCCAAGTCTCGGACTAACGCTAAGGCCTCAATTAAGGCTGGAGTATTCTTTTTCCTTTCCAAACGACCGACATAGAGATAATATGGCTGACTCAAATTATATTTATCAAGCACTGCCCTAGTCCTCTCTTCGTCTTGAAGGGGTCTAAACAAGGCCTCATCATAGCCATTGTGAACCACTGAAATTTTAGCCGC
>CAYPWC010000062.1:0-1363 GCA_964414335.1 uncultured Gammaproteobacteria bacterium
CATCCTCTTCATGACTATTTTTTTTATTGTTTATGTACTATTTATCTGTTTTTAGACTACATTATTTTTAGCGATTTGTCAAGGAGCGTTTTCTCTTGTCTTTAAATTTGATATAATATAAATAATGTTTAATTAACGACTACTATATGGATAAAAGCAAAAAAATTATTATTATTCTTCTGGCTATTTTGGCGATTGTTTTAGTTTTTATTGCTGTTCTAGCTTCAAAAGAAGGGAAGAAGACTGGTAGCCAAGTGACTAATTTAGAAACGTCGAATCAGGAGAATGTCATCTCTCCAGAATCGCTTCCGGTTGAAGAGTTAATGACAGCTGAGGAAAAAGAAACCTTGAAATTAGAAGTTACTCCGGAGACGAAAATCCAAGTTATTTCCCGCGATGAAAATGGGAAAATTAATGCTTACCGGATTCTCAAGAATGAATAGTGGTGACTGTTTTTAGTGGCCGTTAGATTTTTATTTTTGGCGCTGTTTTTCTTTTGACCCTCTTTTCTAAATCTGCTATAATATAGAAAGTTAATAACTAAGCTTAGATAAAACTGATAATTAATTTTCACTTTAGCTAAGCGTTTAATTACTTATGAAAAAATCATCTCTTAGTACGCTCATTACGATTATCGTTTTAGTCTTAATGGCCGCGATGTTCGTCTTTTTCTACATCTCCCTAAATCGGATGGACAAGAAAATCATGACCGTTCAACAAACAATCGTGGATGACTCCGCGAAAATCAGTGCGATTATTAATTTCTTTAACTCTTCCGCCAATGGCCAAGCAACTCAACAATAAAAAAACAATAAATAATAACAACAATAAAACTATGAAAAGAGAATTCGTTTTCCCGTTAATTGTCGGCGTGATTGCTGGAGCGCTCATTATGATGTTCTGGCAATTCAGTGTTCGCCTTAACAACGCTAGCGTCGCTTTAGCTCAACTTCAACAAGCGACTGCCCAAAACACCAAGACGGTTAATGACGTTGTGGCTTTCATTAATCAAGCGACTGGCGCTAACCAAGCAGAAACCCCAGCGGCTCCTGAAACCAAATAATTTCTCAAGGCAAATGTCCGAAAAGCCCTGTTAATACGGGGCTTTTTGTAAATTAGGGTCGGGATAATTAAAGGAGCCAGATCCCTTAGTTTATGGTATAATAATAATATGAATAGAGGTGAGGCTAAAATTAGAATTGATAAGTTAAAGGCGGAAATTGATTTTCATCGCCATAATTATCATGTCTTAGACCGGGAAACAATTTCGCCGGCGGCTTTAGATAGTCTAAAAAATGAGCTCTATCATTTAGAGTTAGAATTTCCTGACCTTATCACCCCTGACTCACCGACCCAGAGAGTG
>CAYPWC010000062.1:1463-3863 GCA_964414335.1 uncultured Gammaproteobacteria bacterium
TATATGATGGCGTATAAGTTCTCAGCTGAGCAGGCCACGACAGTAGTTAGAGATGTTGTCTGGCAAGTGGGACGTACTGGAGCTCTGACGCCAACAGCTATTCTTGAACCCGTAAAAGTAGCGGGGGCAATTATTAGTCGCTCTACACTCCATAATTTTGATGAAATTAAACGTCTTGATTTACGTCTTCAAGATACCGTAATTATTGAACGCTCAGGGGATGTTATTCCTAAAGTCATTTCTGTTCTCACTAAACTAAGAACTGGAAAAGAAAAAATAATTACCCCGCCGGAGAAATGTCCGATGTGTGAAGGGGAAGTGGTAAGAGGAGACGGGGAAGTTGCTTTTCGGTGCCGTAATCGTCGCTGTTATGCTGTTAAGCTGCGTCAAATTATCCATTTTGTTTCTAAAGGGGCCGCTGACTTAGATGGTTTGGGTCCAAAATTAATTGAACAGTTTTTAATCGCCGGTCTAATTAAAGACGCCGTTGATTTGTATTTTCTCAAAAAAGAAGACCTGCTTAGTCTGGAAAGATTCGCCGAGAAGAAAGCTGATAATGTCATTTCCGTAATTAATTCTCGCCGCGAACTGCCATTAAGTCGTTTAATCTATGCCCTAGGAATTCGCCATGTGGGCGAGGAAACTGCTCAACTACTAGCAGCGACAATTTCACCGCGACTGCCTAAAAAATCAACCAGCACCCCCAAGGAACTGCTTGCTGTTTTTCAGAAGCTCACTAGCGAAGAATTAGAAGCGCTTCCTGATGTTGGGCTAGTTGTTGCGCGCAGTATTGTTAACTTTTGGCGACTAGAAACAGAGATTGAATTAATAGCGAAACTAGAGACAGCTGGAGTGACGGTTATAAAAGAACAGTCAGGGAGCGCGAAATCCGGACCTCTAGAGGGGAAAAGTTTTGTGCTCACTGGGTCGCTTACTAGTTTGACACGACCGGAAGCGAAAGATAAAATTAAAGCGTTAGGAGGGAAGGTTAAAGATAGTGTGGTTTTAGGCCTTGATTATTTGGTGGTTGGTGATGAACCCGGAGGAAAATTGGCTAAAGCTAAAAAATTAGGAGTGGAAATTCTTCTCGAAACGGATTTCCTTAAAATGATAAGTTAATTTTATGAATATTAGTCAGGAAGAAATAAAACATTTGGCGGCACTCGCGCGCCTTAAGCTAACTAGTAGCGAGGAAGAAAAACTGCAAGGAGAACTGGCGGCGATTTTAGGTTATGTCGCTAAACTTGATGAGGTTAATACCAAAAAAACGGAAATAACCGCGCAGGTGAGCGGTCTAACCAATATCACCCGTCCTGATTATGTGGAAGCTTGGTCACCGGAAGAAATTCAGGCCGCCCTTAGTC
The DNA here is from genome assembly GCA_964414335.1 of uncultured Gammaproteobacteria bacterium. Lineage (GTDB taxonomy): Bacteria > Patescibacteriota > Patescibacteriia > Patescibacteriales > UBA12465 > UBA12465. The sequence goes on from CAYPWC010000062.1 coordinate 2,828, forward strand.
AAGGAGAAGTTGAAAATAATCAAGTGAAAGTAAAACGAGTCCTATGATGTTAAATGAACTGACAATTAAAGAGGCCCATGAGAAATTAATGGCGAAAGAAATTTCGTCTTTAGAATTAACGCAAGCATGTCTCACTCAAATTAAGAAACTTAACGGCGAGTTAAATGCGGTTTTGACTATTACTGAAGAGGTGGCCCTTAAAGCTGCCCAGGAAGCGGACGAAAGAATTAGTCGGGGTGAAACCGGTGCTCTCCTCGGTATTCCGTATTTGTGTAAAGACAATATTATGACCGCTGGTATTAGAACCACGGCCTCTTCAAAGATTTTAGAAAACTACATCGCCCCCTATGACGCCACGGTTATTAAGAAATTAAAAGCCGCCGGTGCAGTTCTCCTGGGCAAAACTAATTTAGATGAATTTGCTCATGGCGCCTCAACAGAAAATTCCGCTTATGGTGTGACCAAGAACCCTTTAGACACTAGTCGGGTTCCCGGAGGCTCTTCGGGTGGTTCGGCAGCCGCAGTGGCCTCAAATATGTGTCTCTTTGCTTTAGGATCAGACACGGGTGGATCAATTAGACAGCCGGCTAGCTTTTGCGGTATCTTCGGCTTTAAACCGAGCTATGGTCGGGTTTCACGTTTTGGCCTACTGTCAATGACTTCCTCTACCGATGTTATCGGTCCTCTCACTAAAACCGCTTCTGATGCCGCCCTAGTTTTAGAGGTGATTTCTGGTCGGGATAATTTAGACGCTACCAGCGCCTCAGAAATTGTTCCAGAATATTTAGCCAGTGTTACTAGCGGCCATGAGCCGAAATCGCTCTATGGTCTTACTGTTGGTCTTCCTAAAGAATATTTTTTCAAAGAACTAGACCCGCAAGTAGCGGCGAAGATAAAAGAAGTGGCCGATAAATTAGTGGCCGCTGGTGCGAAATTAGTTGATGTTAGCTTGCCCCATACTACTTACGCCATTCCCGTCTACTACATTATCACCCCCTCAGAAGTAAGTTCTAATTTAGCTCGGTTTGATGGTATT
>CAYPWC010000063.1:0-3752 GCA_964414335.1 uncultured Gammaproteobacteria bacterium
TTCTCGAGCGCCTGTTTTTCCAGGATTTCTATGCGGTGTTCTCTAACCGCCCCAGTGGTGATTTCCAGGCCGCGATAAAGAAGATCAAAGCTCTTGGTTAGACTATTATCATTTTCATGACGCATATGATAGAACGGGCGGGCGGCGATAGGATAGTCGGTCACAAAGACAAAGTCATGATTATATTCTGCTTTAACAATTTGCCCCAGTTCTTTTTCTTCTTCCGTAGAGAAATCCCAGTCCTTCTCGCTCTTAATTCCTTTTTGCGCCAACTTCTCTTTGGCCTCTTTAAGCGTTAGACGCGGAAAAGGCTTAGTTGGAACAGTGATGTCTAACCCTAAATCCGTCTTCACTTTTTGAAAACCGGAAATTAACAGATCCTCTTCAAGAGACATAATGTCTTCATGAGAAGAGAGATAGGAAATTTCAAAATCCCAACCGGTAAACTCGGTAACATGACGAGTGGTAAACGAAGGTTCAGCCCGAAAGACCGGACCAAAACAAAAAACTTTTTCTAGACCCGCGGCCATGGCCATCTGCTTATAGAACTGTGGGGATTGAGAAAGATAGGCTTGGCGATCGAAATATTTAACCGCAAAAACTTCAGAACCGGTTTCTGAAGCCGTACTCATTAAACACGGGGTATTAATTTGAATAAAATTCTCGCGGTCAAAACATTCACGAAAACCCGCTTCAAGCTTCGTCCAAACTTTAAAAATCAGAGCATTCTCCTCACGGCGCAAATCTAAAAAGCGCCAATCAAATCGGTTATCTAAATTAGCTTCATTATCAACTTTAGTTAAAACTGGAATCGGCAAATTTTCTGCCGCTTCCGCAATCACTCTTATCGACAAAGCTGCTAGTTCATAATCCGGCTTAGCTTCGGGGTCATTTTTCTTCGCTGGTTTTGCCTGCAAAGTGCCGGTTACTTCAATCACGCTTTCTAGATTTAATTTCTCAGCCAAGTTAAAACTATTATTATCGCTGGAAACAAACACTACCTGAATTAAACCTGACCGATCAACGAGGTCAACAAAAAGGACGCCTTTATGACCACGATGGTTACGCACCCAACCAGAAACAGTAACTTCTCCGGTGCCTTGTTTTTTGGCTTCAGAAATTAAAATTCTTGACATATAACTAAATTAAGTCCGGACTCCCCTAAGAAGCCGGATTTGTTAAAAATTCGTTTATTTACTACTTCAATCTTAACCGATTTCAAGCATTTTAGCAAGAAAAAATAGTAAATAACTAAAACCAATTTTCTTGCTAATAGTAGCGCTTTATACTAAGAATTAAAATCAAAAAAACTTTGACTTAAATGGGCCACTTCTTTTATCACTCGCCGACTGAGCCTTAGTTTTTTAGCCGGAGCAAACTGATTACTGATGATAAAGCGAATTAATTTAATACAATTATCAGAAATTGTCAACAGTTCTGCTGGATTAACTCTTCCTGATGACTGTTCTTTCTCAAGACAATCGCGACAAACCAGGCCGCCATTTCTCAAATTAAAATAGTTTTTTCCGGGGCTAATTTTCTCTCGACAGGACAGACAGGCTTGCATTTCTGGCTGATAGCCAAGCTCAACTAAAAGTTTAATCAGAAAAAAGGCTAAAAACAGTTCCCCGGTTTCCCGGCTAAAGTCAGTCTCTGGATAGATATCTAAAAACTCCAAAAACCGGTAAAGGAGAAAAAATAAGTTCTCATCCGGTTCATTATCTTTAACCAGCTGACTAAAGCGATTAACCGCTCGACCAGCAAAATAGAGTTTATTTAAATTATCTTTGAGATTTAAGAAAGCGGCCGTCGTTAAGGCTCCGCCAACATAATCAAAAGCCCGACCATTTATAATTAAAAGTTCGGTTAAAGATAAAGGCTCTAAATGGCCACTAAGTTTTGATGATGGTTTTTTCGCTCCGCGAGCCACTAACGACAGGCGGCCGAAATCCTTAGTATAGGCGGTAATTAAAGAATCGCTCTCCCGATAGTCAGAGCGATTCAAAATAATCGCCACCGAATGACGACTAGCTTCCATATTAATGACTGTCTAAATAATCTTGGAGAATAATGGTGGCGGCAATTTCATCGCGCTCCGCTTTATCTTTCTTTTCGCCTGAAAGAGCATCAGCTGCGAGTGAACTCAGTCTTTCATCTAAAAAATTAATGGGCTTAACGGTTTTAGCTTTCAAACGATTAACAAACTCCTGCCAGGCAGGATTGTTGGCTGCTTCCCCGCTCATTTTCTTCGGACTACCAATAATAATCTCGTCAATTTCTTCCTCGCTAATAACTGCTAGTAGCTCCTCTAAAGTCGCCACCGTTTTCAGTGGCAAAGCTAAAAGTGTTTCTTCGTCAGCGGTGGCTAGTCCGATTCTTTTCTCCCCCCAATCAACTCCTAAATATTTTTTAGTTTCCATATGATTAAGGTTAGTTAATAGTTACTTAGTCAAAATCTCCCCACCATGGCGAGTAACGGCAATCGTGTGCTCAAAGTGAGCCGAGAGTGAATTGTCGGCGCTGACAATAGTATAGCCGTTTCGAGCCACTTTCACGCGCCAATCACCAGCATTAATCATCGGTTCAATCGCGATTACCATTCCTGGCTCTAAAACTACATTTTCCGGGGCCTCTTCATTGATTTCAAAGTTAAAGACATCGGGTTGCTCATGAGAAAAATATCCCACGCCATGACCAACTAAATCACGCACCACCCCATAGCCATTTCCTTCCGCATGACTTTGAATCGCCCGAGCCAAGTCATTAATCGTCCGGCCCGGTTTAACCAGCTTCAACGCCCGCTCTAAACACTCTTTAGTGACTTTAAGAAGTCGTTTTGCTTCCGGAGTAATTTTCCCGACTGGTACCGTCTCGCACATATCGGTAAAGAAACCACCACCTTTAGAATATTTATTTAAAGGGGCTTTAAACTTTTCCCTAAGCGCTGGCGTCACCGGCCATTCCATGCCAATATCAATATCAACAATATCACCATCCTCCAGTCGGCGACTAGGAAAAGCGGCGCCATGAACAACTTCCTGATTAATAGAAATACATAAAGTGGACGGGAAAAATAGACCACCGCCCATTGGATAGTTTTTAAACGCCGGCCGACCGCCGACTTCCCTTATCAAACGGTCTGCTACTTGCTCTAAATGCTCCGTGGTCACCCCTGGCTTAACTTCTTTGACCACTCGCGCTAAAATCGCCGCCAACCGCTTGCCGCCCTCTTTAATAATGCGAATTTCTTCTTTGTTTTTAAGATAAATCATAGTAATTAGTCTTTGAGACTCGTGAGAAACTTACGAATATCATCGAGATCGTTTTTAGTTAATTTAAGTTCCAAACGTTTTTGATAAAGGTGATACATATCCCGGCGAATCGTCATGTCGGTAGTCGCAATGCGGTGTCGGCGTCGATCCTCATATTTATTAATCAGATCATCAATAATCTCACGATTATCTACCAGGTGTTTATAGGAAGGATTTTTCCGAAAAAAATAATCCAACTTTTGCCCCAGCCGGTAGCCGGTAATATCCTTTGACTGTTTAGCGATGTCTGTTAAGTCCATATAAAATAATGAAAAATAAGCTTAGATTATATTATACCACAAAAAAAAGCGGCTATAAAGCCGCTTTTCTAGTAAATACTCAGATTTTTAGAGGCCATCGTACTCACGCATTGTTAACTGCGCTTCAATTTGCTTAACTGTTTCAATAGTAGCATTTCCGTAAGTTTTTCCATTAACTTGG
>CAYPWC010000064.1:0-3699 GCA_964414335.1 uncultured Gammaproteobacteria bacterium
TTTAGGAGAAATGAACCCCGAACAGCTCTGGGAAACAACCATGAATCCGACCACGAGAATTGTAAAACAAGTCACGATTGAAGACGCGGCTAAAGCCGATCAAATCTTCGACATGTTAATGGGCGATAATGTCGCTCCCCGCAAAAACTTCATTCAAACTCATGCTAAGAAAGTTGAAAATTTAGATTTCTAATATGTATATTTATATTCTTACTCCTATTGTAGCCTTTTCTTTGGCACAAGGGGCTAAAGTTATTCTCCGCTCTTTTAAGCATCGCATCACTTGGCGCGATATTTTCGCCTATTCCGATATGCCTAGTGGTCACACCGCCGTGGTCGTCTCACTAGTGACTATTCTCGGTCTTGGTCTTGGTGCTTCCTCTCCCGTCTTTGCGGCGGCCTTCGTCTATGCCGCCATTGTCATTACCGACGCCGTTGGCTTGCGTAACTACTTAGGTCTACATGGCAAAACTCTTAATGTTTTAGTTAAAGATCTAAAGGAAGATGAATTTCTCGACCAATCATACCCTAAACAGCTAGAAAGAATCGGCCACACCCCACTCCAAGTTCTAATTGGCGCCCTCGTTGGCTTTCTTACTAGCCTACTATCTTTTTGGCTCTTCTAATCATTTTTTCTTCATTTAAAAAAAAGACCGTCTCTAAAGACGGTCTTTTAATTATGAGAAAAATTAAAGTAAACTTTCACCACTCATTGTTTCTGGTTTGGTGATACCTAAAATATTTAAAATTGTCGGAGCGATATCAGCTAGCGTGCCCACAGGTTCTAAAAGACTCAGGTCACTGTCAACCGGATCAGCTAAGCCAATTGTTCGGCCCTTAAACTCTTCCCCACTAATAATAACTGGCACCGGATTAGTCGTAATTTCTGAATCAATTAGCTCGGTTCCTAAATTAATCATTCTCTCAGCGTTACCGCAAGCTGCCGTGACGATTAAAACTCCATGCTTACTAGTGACCTCTGTTAAAATTTTCTTAAGACTTTGATCTAGTAAAATAACCGTCTGCTTTACCGCTTCCAAGTCGCCTTTTCGGGCAACTAAATCAAGAGTCGGCAAAGAGGCAACAATAAATTGATACTGCTCACTTTTAATCGCCTTAATTGTTTCTCTAGTAATTTTCGAAAGGGCGGATGAAGCTTTTCCCTTAATTTGACTCCCATCGGAGGAAACCGTAATCCAGTCTTCTTTAAAAAACCGATCATCACTACCACCATTAAAAAAATGAGTGAGGGCTGCTAATCGTTCGGTTTCGGTGATTTTAAGTTGCGCTAAATGCGCCTCAGAAATTAATTGACTTAGACTTATCTTGTCCTGATCTCTCTTTTCCTGACCCAAGCCTAAAGTAAGATAACGCTCATTGAGCGATTGATTAGAGGTAGACAAAACGGCTACTGGATACTCCTTGATGAGATTTAAAAAGGTCGGTGGCTCAACGCTCGCAATCGCGTTAGCCTCACCCAAAGGGGCAATTCCCCAACCATCCAAAAGTAGTAGCACTACCGTTGGTCGCGGGAGAGGGTCAGAATTATTATTGTTATTTATGTAATCCATTTATTTTACTATTTAGATTCTGCCAATAAATCAGCGATTAAAAGCAAGCGATTATATTTTGCCAATCTTTCTCCACGGGATAATGACCCCGCTTTTAAATAATCCGCCCCTGAAGCGACGGCCAAGTCGACAATGAAATCATCATTGGTTTCACCGCTACGATGGGACACGATTACTTTATAACCATGCTTCTTAGCTAGTTTTATACAATCAACCGTTTCTGTCAATGTGCCCACTTGATTAGGCTTAATGATAATCGCGTTAGCAATATTATCCTTAAGGCCCAGTCGTAAGCGATTTGAATTTGTAGCAAATAAATCATCACCCACAATCATTAATTTGTCTCCAAGCTCAGCACTTAACTCTTGCCAGCCAGCCCAATCATCTTCCGCTAAGCCATCTTCAAGATAAGCAATCGGGTATTTCTTTAGCCACTCATTATAGAGGCCGATTAGGTTAGTCGAGCTAAAATAAGCCCGGTCAAGCGGGAAGATATATTTTCTAGTTGCCTCTTCATAAAGGACCGAAGAGCCAACATCAATTCCTAACTTAATATCATCTCCCGGTTGATAACCCGCTCGAATAACAGCCGCTAAAATAAGTTCTAAAGCCTCAATACTTGAATCAAGATCGGGGGCATAGCCACCTTCAAGACCAGTGTCGGTATCATAGCCTGACTCTTTAAGTAATCGTCCAAGCTCATAAAAAACCTCAGCGCCCATTTGAATCATTTTCGCCGCTGCTTGCCGACGAGGAATAATCAGAAACTCTTGAAAATCTAAATTAGTATCCGCATGCTTACCGCCATTAAAGATATTAAATAGGGGAACGGGGATTGTTAAAGGAGTATTGAAAGAAAAGGCTTCTCCTAAATAACTAAATAGCTCTTTTTTCTGACTAATAGCGGCCGCTCGCGCACAAGCTAAAGAAACCGCTAAAGTCGCGTTAGCTCCTAAATTCTTCTTATCACCACTACTATCAAGAGAAATTAATAATTGATCGATTTCCGTTTGTTTTAAAATATCAAGGCCAATCAACTTTGGAGCAATTACTTCTTCAATTTTACTAATTGCCCTTAGCACCCCTTGCCCTTGATAGCGTTTCAAGTCGCCATCGCGAAGTTCAAGTGCTTCATATTTGCCAACCGAAGTACCACTCGGCACACTCGCTCGAGAAATCACACCATCACTGAGGCGAATCTCCACTTCAATCGTCGGCCGCCCCGAGGCGCTAAGAATTTCCCGACCTTGAATGCTTTTTATTTTGGCCATAGATTTAAAATTGATTTATTTCTTAACAATTTTATTCAAACCCGGCATTCGGCCGCCGCCTAAATAGGTAAGCATTGCGCCACCGGCAGTTGATACCCAGTCAACGTATTCAGACATTTTGGTTAGCTTTAAAGCAGCCACTGTTTCCCCGCCGCCCACCAGTCCATAGGCAAAACCGCTCGCCCGCGAAGCCACTAAACGAGCAACCGAAAGTGTTCCCTGCTTATAACGGTCATCTTCAAATTTTCCCAGCGGCCCATTCCAAACAAGCGTCTGAGCCTTCTTAATCCAAGTAGCATACAAAGAGATTGTCGCCGGACCAATATCTAAAATTGTTTCCCGCGATTTTACCTCTTGAGGACGACGACAAACAGCTTCACCCTTCGCCGTCATAACCACCACATCTAAGGGTAAAAGAATTTTAGGTAATATTTTTTTCCCCCTAAAAAATTTCTTGGTAATTGCTAAACTATCCGTGTCATAGAGCGAACGACCAATGACTAATCCTTGTTGTTTAAAAAAATTATTAGCCAAAGCGCCCCCTAAAAGAATTTTATCTGCTGTTTTATATAGTTTGGAAATAAGGGGAGCCTTAGTGTTAATCTTGGCTCCACCCATAATAACTACCAATGGTTTTTTCGGTTTCATAATCTTCTGAAAAGCCTTAATTTCGTTTTCCAACAGAAAGCCGGCATAAGCTGGTAGATATTTTTTAATCGCTGCCACTGACGCTTGTTCGCGGTGACTGACAGCTAGAGCATCATTAATATAGAGGTCAGCCAAAGAGGCTAATTCCTTGGCAAACTTTAAGTCATTAGCTTCTTCGCCAGGATTAAATCGAAGATTTTCAAGCATAA
>CAYPWC010000065.1:0-3628 GCA_964414335.1 uncultured Gammaproteobacteria bacterium
CACTACCACTACGAAATTTGCTGGGAATTTTTATTTCCTTTTTTCCAGAAAGATAGGCACCAGTTAAAGACTCTGAACAGGTCATAATTTCTTGAGGTCGACCGGCAAACAAAACTTGTCCGCCATATTCACCCGCCCCAGGACCAATATCTATTAGCCAATCGGCAGCCAACATCGTCGAAGCATCGTGCTCAACTACAATTACGGTGTTACCGTTATCACGAAGATTTTTAAGGGTAGTAATTAAACGATCGTTATCTCGCTGATGAAGACCAATTGATGGTTCATCTAAAACATACAAAACGCCGGACAAAGTTGAACCCACTTGTGAAGCTAGTCTAATTCTTTGAGCCTCACCACCAGAAAGAGTGGCCGCGCTTCGACTAAGCGTTAAATAATCCAAACCAACATTAGACAATAATTCTAAATTTTTAATCATTTCTTTAACAATCGGCTCCACGACTTTAGTTTGACCATTTAAAATTAGTTTCCCCTTTAACCAAGAATTCAACAAACCTGTTAGTTCCTTAATACTCTTATTAGTAATTTCAAAAATAGACAAAGAATCGATTTTAACCGCCAAAACTTCTGGTTTTAAGCGCGCGCCATGACAAGCCGGACAAAGTGATACGCGCATCACTTTTTCAATTTCTTGTTTAACGAAACTAGACTTAGTTTCGGCATATTTCTCTTCTAATGATTTAAGCAGTCCGCCAAAACGATCATCGCCTGATAAAATTAATTTTCTTTGTTCAGCGGTTAAATCCTTAATGGCCGGGCGCAAACTAAAATTATGACGAGTTGCTAGCTCGTTTAATTCCAAAAACAAACCATTGCCATTTAAATTAGCATGGGATAAGGGCTTAATCGCACCCTCTAAAATACTAAGATTATTATTAAAGACTAATTCGGGGTCAATTTCGGCCTTAGTACCAAGACCGGCACACACCAAACAAGCACCATGACCGGAGTTAAAAGAAAAATCCCGGGGAGCTAATTCTGGAGAGCGGTGGCCACAACTAGGACAAGAAAAAAACCTTTCCAGTCGTCTAGTGTTAACTTCTCGTCCCCTTATTTTCTTAACTGTCTTTTTTTCTTCAGTTTCTTTTGCCAATTTTATTTCACAATGAGGGCAATACGGGCTGCCACACTTAGAATAGAGGAGGCGCAAATAGTCATATACTTCCGTAACCGTTCCCACGGTTGAACGGGGGTTATGACCAACCGTTCGCTGATCAATTGAAATCGCTGGAGATAAACCCTCAATCAAATCTACCTCCGGTTTATCCATCAAACCAATAAATTGACGGGCATATGAAGAGAGAGATTCAACATAGCGTCGTTGCCCTTCAGCATAAATAGTATCAAAGGCCAAAGAAGATTTCCCCGAACCGGAAAGACCAGTAATAACAACTAGCTGGTCACGCGGGATATCAAGATTAATATTTTTTAAATTATTTGTCCTCGCTCCTTTAATCTTAATGAAATTTTCGGCCATGGTAATTAAAAATTAAAAATTAATTAGATTTATTATAGCGGAAAAGGCAGAAAAAGACAAGACCGGGCTAACCCGGTCTAAAAATAAATCTAAAATGGCAAAAAAAAGAATAAAAATTAAAAAATTGGGTAAAATAACTTAAAAATCATAATTAAGATCCGGTCAAAAAACTTTATCTTTTTATGACCAGCGTTAAAATTAATGGATTCATTGCGCCAACGAACAAAGACGTGCACTAAGTCGGCTACCAGGTCCTTTTGTCTAAAAAACACTCCCGCCTCCATATTCCAATTAAATGACAAGATATCCATGTTTTGAGAACCAATTACTCCCTCCACATCATCAATTAACATAATTTTGGCATGATTCATGGTTGGGGTTAAATAGAATTTAACGCCATAACTAGACATCCGGCAGGCATTTAAATAATTAACTTTGTTAAGCGACTTAATGTCTGTGTCATTGGGAATAATTATTTCCACTTCCACGCCCCGACGACAGGCGTCATCAAGTCTAGCCAAGAGCCAGCGGGGAGGCAAAAGATATGGAGTCACCATCTTGATTGAAGTTGTCGCTGAAGATATTTTTTCTTGATAATACTTATTCAAATTATAGGTCAAACTAGCACTAGCAAAATTATCAGTAATCCAAGCTTTAATTTTTTTTACCAACGGCAAACGGCTATACTTTAAAATTGATTCTTTTTTGCCGCCGACGAGTTGATAGGAATAAGCAAAAGATTTAAGAAGCGGAAAAACGATTTTGCCGCTAATCTTTATCTGCAAATCATGCCAATGACGAATTTTCTCTTCAATGTTAACGCCGCCAATAAAAGCGACTTGATTATCAACAATTAAAATTTTTCGGTGTGTGTGTTTAAGCCAATGACTGAAAAATATAAACTCCACTCCTGCCTCCTTGAGTTCGCTGGCGACCGCTCCATGTAAAGAGGCACTGCCGTAGGAGTCCGCAATCACCACGACCTCCAAGCCCGCCCTCGCCTTTTCTTTTAGAAGACCAAGAAAATTATGAGTTGCCTGCGTATCATCTAAAAAAATATACATCTCGATGTAGATAGACTTTTGGGCGGCCATCATCGCGGCGAACATTCCATCCCAGGCCTTTTGTGAAGTTGTGTACAATCGATACTTCATGATAACTATTTTAAGAGCGCTTTAATTTGGGGCATTAACCTATCTGTTTCTTTTTCACCAATATCAATTAACTGCTGGGTAATTTCTTTAGTAAATAATTTAGTTAATCCGCTACTCACAATAAACCGAGAGGTATCGGGTTCAATTACTAAATTAAAATTAGAATAAGCCGCCTTAGCTAAATTATAGAGGCCAATTCTAATGCTTCGCATGACAATTTTTGACATCGTAAAATTCTTCTTTATAAATTCATTCTGATGATACAAGTTAACCCCGATAACAATGTCGGCTCCCAACTCTTTCAGTAAATCTCCGGGAACAGGATTACTAATGCCACCATCAACAAGAAGCTTGTCCCCCTGAATCACTGGCTTAAAAACCAAAGGAATCGATGAGCTGGCCCGAACCGCTTCCGCTAAATCGCCAGACGAGAGAACCTGGGGTCGTCCGGTAATTAAATCTGTTGTTAGTATTCTTAATGGTAGTTTAGTATTAGCAAATTCACTATTACCAAAAATCTTTTTTAAATAGGCCGATAATTTTTGCCCGCTGATTAATCCTCCGGTCCAACTAAAATCTATAAACAAAAACATATTATCCTTTGGCTTCGCTGTTAAAGCTTCAGTTAAAAGGCCAGTGTCCTCAAATAGGGCATAATGAGCAGCCACCATCGCCCCAATACTAGAACCGCTCAAATAATCAATCGGAATATTATGTTTTTTAAAAGATTTAATTACGCCAATATGGGCGAACCCCCGAAAACCGCCTGAACCCAGGGCTAAACCGATTGTTTTACGTTTCTTCATTGATTTAAAATTATCTTCTTTTCCCTAATTATAGCATCAATTATTTAATATTGACAGAAAAACCGTTTATCTATAGAATAATATTGAATCTAATAGATTAAACTTTTCATTCGACCAATTTGGTCCCTTCGTCTAGTGGTTAGGACGTCAGGTTTTCATCCTGTTAACAG
>CAYPWC010000066.1:0-1361 GCA_964414335.1 uncultured Gammaproteobacteria bacterium
TAGAGCACTTCGTTTACACCGAAGGGGTCCAGGGTTCGAATCCTTGTGCGCCCACTTAGTAATAACACCCGAGAGGGTGTTTTTATTTATTCTGACGATACCTTTATTTTTTAAAAATAATCAGATAAACTAAAAGAATGGAGAAGTTAGTAACGACAACCGAAAAAGAAACCTGGCAAGAAGGATTTAATTTTGCTAAAAAATTAAAAGGAGGAGAGATTCTAGCTTTAACCGGAGATTTGGGGGCGGGGAAAACTAAGTTTCTCCAGGGCCTAGCTAAGGGACTAGGGGTTAAGGGGCGAGTTAATAGTCCGACATTTAATATTTTAAAAATTTATCCTGTTTCTAATAATAAAAAAATTAAAAATTTTTGCCATATTGATGCTTATCGCCTTGAAGGTGCTAAAAATTTACTTGATTTAGGGATTGAGGAATATTTTCAAGATAAAAAAACTGTAACGGCCATTGAATGGGCAGAAAAAGTAAAAAGTCTTTTTTCGAAAAATACCATTAAAATAAAGATTAAACAGACTACTGGCGAAAAAAGAACCATCTTAATCTATAAAAATAACAATATTTAATATGGCTTACGAATCTCCTCTGAAAATTTTTCGTGATGAATATAAAAATCCGGATCTGTATGAGAATGGACGCCTCAAAGATCAGCGAGTCTCCTTGCTTAAAGCTGGGGTCGATGGCAATCTTGAAGATGAAGAGAGCGAGAATGTTGTCGAAAAGCTTCATGGACACGGGGAAAAATATCATCAAGTCGTTGAACTAATTCGTTCGGTGGTTGCTAAAAATTTAGATGATTTTCCAGGGGAGACAGCAATTCTCAAGAAAAGACAGGAGTTAGTGTTAATGTATTTGAAAAAGATTCTAGATGATGTTGAAAATTATCTTACCCAGGTTAATGAGTTACAGATTTTAAGAGCCTCTGATTATGATGATCACCGAAAATATCAGGAAGTGGTTAAGCTAGCTGATGAACAGAGACGAAGCTATCATAATATTATGATTCAAGACATTAAGACAGCGATTCGGCTAATCAATATTAATTTTAATGCTGATTATCCCCAAGAAGCACGAGTACAAGAGGAGCTGCGAATGATGGATCGAAAAGGGGTTAGTCCGGAGCAACTTTCAAAGGTAATGTCCCAGAGAGAATATGTTAAATTCCCTTATCCTAGTGGGGTCTTTATTGATTTGGCGAGTGCCCCTAAGGACCCTCAAGGAGAAAGAGAGTTTATTGCCGATTGGGCGCTAAAGATTTATGCCGACTTATCAATTTTAGAGAAAGACGTTAGTGAGAAGAAATAAAGTTAAAAAATGGCCCTTGGCTTGAAAAAATAAAAATACCC
>CAYPWC010000066.1:1371-3526 GCA_964414335.1 uncultured Gammaproteobacteria bacterium
GAAGAAATAAGACTAAGAATAAAAAAAACACCCTTTCATTTTGAAAGGGTTTTTATTTCACGTCTCAGTAGGCTTAGCACTATTTGGCGAGCCAGGTCTACTTGTTTGCTCTGGGGTAGTTCGTAGAAGACTTTTTTGTCTTCTTCCGTTAGGACACTAGAGGCGCCAATTGCTTTTTGGAATTTTTTGAGCTTATGCTCAAAACGGATGTCCGATCCCTTGCCGTTAATTAGAATGTCTGAGTTTGTTTCAAATACTCCATTAACAAGCTTTTGCGCCGTCCTGATCACTTCCTTGTTTTTATGGACAAGGTGATGGTCCAGGAGCTTCTTCATAACATTTGTTTTTTGGTGTTAAACTACTTTACCACATCAATAAGTAGTTGTCAAGACCTATTAGAACGAGGGTTTTTAATGAGAAAAATAATTGCCAGGAGCGCGCCAAGAGAGACATAGGCGTCAGCGAGATTAAAAACCGTAAAATTCTTTAGATAAAGATAGTCAATGACGTAGCCCCAAACAAGGCGATCAAGAAGGTTGCTAATCGCCCCGATAATTATAAGACTAAGGCCTGTTAAAAGAAGTAAGCCACTTCTTTTTTTTATAGCTTCCCTTAAATAAACTAAAAGGGCGGTAATCGTCACGCCAACAATAATAGTTAAAATAGGACCGCTCAAGGGGAGAGAAAAGGCGATAAAGGGATTCGGAGTAAAGGAAAAAATAAACGTTTTTCCAATTAGATTGATCGTTTCTAATCCGAGTTCAGTAAGGGCTAGCGCTTTTAAATAGCGATCAGCGATAAAAAATATAGCTATTAGAATAATAATAGCTATATTTTTAAGATTTTTTTTGAAAATAGGATTATTCATTTTCTTGAAGCTCCGTTTTACAACTAATGCAGGAGCTGGCAGTTGGACGAGCCAAGAGTCTTTTTTCGGCAATTAAGTTGCCACAGTATTTGCAGGTTCCATAGGTTCCTTTTTTTATTCTTTCAAGAGTTTTTTCAATGTCTTCTAGGCTTTTTTCCAAAACCTTTTCAGTGGCAACGTCGGTAGAATAATCGGTTATTTCTTGGGCGTTTTCGTCTGGCTTATCGCCATATTCAGGAAATTTGGCGGTTAAGTTGTCAGCCTCGTGATTATCGGTACGAGAAAGCTCGTTCAATTTTTTTTGAATTTGTTTTTTTTGCGTCAAAAGAGTGGTCTCGATTTCAGCAATAGTTTTTGGATTTAGTACTTTTTCCATATTATCGTATATTAAAAAAACTATGTAAGGCCTAGTTTTTTATATTAAAATTATAGTCTATTCGGCCTTTTTTGGCAAGTTTTTCTAGGTTTTTCGACCTTTGACAAGAAAAATTGTTTCTGCTATGATTTTTTTGTTATAATTTAACAAGTCCGTAGAGAGTTTTCCTTAAATTGGAGTGGTAGCTCAGTTGGTTAGAGCGCCTGCCTGTCACGCAGGAGGTCGAGGGTTCGAGCCCCTTCCATTCCGCCAATTAAAAAACAACCTAGTTTAGGTTGTTTTTTTGTGCCCCCAGAGGGAATCGAACCCCCACTTTAAGCTCCGGAAGCTCACGTTCTATCCATTGAACTATGGAGGCAAAATGAATTAGAAATTGTTAAGCAGCTGGACTCGTTAAACGTTTATTAGTGTTTGTTGTTTATAGCATTATACCGGAATCATAAATAATGTACAGAGAAGACCTCTAGGCGTTACTATAGTCGTTTGGGTAATTCTTTTAAGACAAATTGTTCAAAATTTTCTGTCTCTTTTTCAGGTCGTTTTAGGTAGTCCTGATAAAAGTTAAAAATTAGTTCCCTTAGTTCGTTTTTTTCAAACTGGTCAAAATACTCTCGAGATTTATTCTGGAAATCATTAATCGTTTTAATGTTAAGGAGTTCACATCTCTTTTTTAGACTGAAACTTTCTTGGAGAAATCCTTGAAATTCTTCTTCGGTCATGTTCGAGATTTTTTGATGAAAATCCTCGTCGGTTTGGGGTTTTACCCCCTTAGCAATGAGTTCGATTTGCGTTCTGATTAATTCTTCGCACAGCAAACTAAAATGGTTACTACCATAGTCTTGTTTTAACTTTCCGCTTGCTAGTTTAGAAATCGTTTCTTTTTGGTTGGCATATAGTGCTAGAGATAGTTT
>CAYPWC010000067.1:0-3507 GCA_964414335.1 uncultured Gammaproteobacteria bacterium
ACTTAGCTCAGCTGGTAGAGCAGCTGTCTTGTAAACAGCAGGTCGTCGGTCCGAGTCCGACAGTCGGCTCTAATTAAAACGCTCCTAATCATTTAGGGGTGTTTTTATTACCCCTAGAATCGGCTCCTGAACTCTTAATAAAGAGTTAATAAACGGTTAATAATAATAGCTTGAAAAATCGCTTACGATAAGTTAAAATAAGCACACAAGAATTATCTTCTCAAAACAATATGTCCAGCGAACAATTAATTGAAAAAATCCCGCCCCACAGCCTAGAGGCGGAAGAATCTTTACTTGGCTCCCTGTTAATTGACAAGGATGCGATTATTAAGGTGGCAGACAATGTCATGCCTCAGGATTTTTATAAGGATGCCCATAAAATAATCTTTGAAACCATTAAAGAGTTATACGGCAATCAGGAATCAATTGACATCATTACCCTCTCTAATCGCCTTGAGGAAAAGAAACAAATGACCACTATTGGCGGCCGGGCCTATTTAGCTCGCCTATCAAATGTGGTTGCCACTTCTGGCAATATTACCCAATACGCTAACATCATCCAGCGAAAAGCTACTTTGCGCCGTCTTCAACAAGCGGCCGCGGAAATCTCTTCCCTGAGTTTCAATGAAGAAAGAGAAATTGACGAAGTCTTAGATGAAACCGAAAAAAAGATCTTTGGTGTCTCCCGCAAATATCTAAAAAATGCCTTCCTGCCGATTGACGGTCTACTAACTGCCGCTTTTGATCGCATCGACGATCTTCATAAATATAGCGGCAAACTACGCGGACTACCAACCGGTTTTTCTGATTTAGATAATCTTTTAGCTGGTCTACAAAAGTCTGATTTAATTATTTTAGCTGCCCGGCCATCTGTGGGTAAGACATCCCTAGCACTCGACATCGCCCGTCAGGCCGCTATTAAGAGCAAAGAAGGGGTTGGTATTTTCTCTTTGGAAATGAGCAAGGAACAATTAGTCGACCGTATGCTTTGCGCTCAAGCTAATGTTAATCTTTGGAAAATGCGCACGGGTAATCTCTCAGACAAAGAAGATGATAATGATTTCGCCCGCATCGGTGAAGCTATGGGCAAATTAGCCGAAGCCCCAATTTACATCGATGATTCTGGCACCTTATCAATTATGGAAATTCGCGCTAAAGCCCGCCGCTTGCAAATGGAAAAAGGTTTGGGTTTAATTGTCATTGACTATTTGCAGTTAATGGAAGGCCGAGGAAAGTATGGCGATAACCGCGTTCAAGAGATCGCGGAAATCAGCCGTGGTCTAAAATCAATCGCTCGTGAACTAAATATTCCTATTCTCGCCCTCGCTCAGCTTTCCCGCGCCGTTGAAGCTACTCATCCGGCAATTCCGAAGCTATCACACCTGCGTGACTCCGGCTCTATTGAACAAGACGCCGACATCGTGATGTTTATTTACCGCAAAGCAGCTGATCGTGGTTTCAATCCGGCTGATTTACCAATGGATGAACGATATAAGGCTGAGGTCTATATCGCTAAACATCGTAACGGCCCCACTGGAAAAATAGATTTATACTTCGATGAAAATACGGCTAGCTTTAAGAGCCTAAGTAAAATGCCAACCAATAATGCCCCAGTAGAATTCTAAATAAATTTAATCATTAATAACTAACATATTTATGTTCAGCAAACTAAAACAATTCCAAGATTTACGTAGCCAAGCTAAAACCATGCAAAATGCCTTAGCTCAAGAAACCGTGACCGAAGAAAAAAATGGCGTTAAGGTTGTTCTTAACGGCAACATGGAAGTAATCAGCTTAACTTTAAATGACAGTTTATCAAAAAGCTCCCAAGAAGATACTCTTAAAACCTGCTTCAATGACGCTCTTAAAAGAGCTCAAAGACTAATGGCTAAAAAACTCCAGGATCTTGGTGGTATTCCCGGCCTCAACTAAAAAGTAATTAAATGAAATATCCGGCGGCGATTCAAAATTTAATTGATAAATTTTCCAAGCTTCCCAGCGTCGGTCCAAAAACGGCGGAACGCTATGTTTTTCAGTTACTTAAACAGCCGGTTGAATACGTCGATAGCTTCGCTTCGGCCTTAAAAGATTTAAAAACTAAGACTACGGTTTGCGCAAGCTGCCAAGTAATTAGTGAGACTAGCCCTTGTGCTATTTGTCGTGATAGTGCTCGTCAAAAAGATCTTCTCTGTGTTGTGGAGAACACGCAAGACCTCGCCGCTCTAGAAGCGACTGGGCAATACTCTGGAAAATATTTTGTTCTAGGCGGTCTCATTAATACCATCAACGAAGTTAGACCTCAAGATTTAAAAATTGAAAGGCTCGCCAAAAAAATAAAAGAAGAAAAAATAAAGGAACTAATTCTTGCCCTCAACTTCACTTTAGAGGGAGAAACCACCGCCCTTTACCTCAATAAATTATTAAAAGATCATTTGAAAATAACCAGGCTTGCCAAGGGGCTTCCGGCTGGTTCCGATTTGGAATATGCCGATGAAACCACTTTAGCAAGTGCCTTAAGGTACCGAGTAGAAACCAAATAAAGGAGGGCAAAATGTTAACGGCGGCCATTGCAGGCATTATCGCTTTTATCGTCTTCTACATTATCGGCCTATTTAACAAACGGATTGGCCGAAACATGAAAGTAGTCATCTTTCATGCCAGAAGACTGCGCGCTAGTCGCCATAACATGAGAAAGTTACGGCGCCAGGCACGGCAAGCAAAACGGATTATCCGCCGAAGAAAACTGGGATTACTTTTTAAAAAGCTTTCCCAGATTTATCAGGATAATCTTCTCACTACAAAAAAGTCCGGTCTCTAAACTAGAAACCGGACTTTTAAATTCCTTTTAATTTGTTTTAGGCAATCTTTAAAATTTTCAGAGCGGTGAACTTCTGACGATGACCGACGGTCTTCTTGTAACGAGTCTTATTCTTATACTTAACAACAGTGACCTTCTTACCCTTGGCAGTTTCAATCACTTCCGCTTCGACTTTTTCGCCCAAAGACGGTTGGCCCAATTCTAAATTCTCGCCATCAATGATTAACAGGGTATCAAGTTTCACATTTTTTCCATTTTCCACCTCCAGTTTTTCAACTTTAACCGTGTCGCCAACAGCTACTTTATATTGTTTGCCACCGGTCTTAATAACTGCAATTTTTGCCATAAATTTAATAAAATTAACATTTTCGCTTAACATTTATAAATAATAACAGATATTTGAAAAATGTCAATAAATAAGTTATAGTTACTTTAAGAATAAAACTAATTCAAATCTTTACATATATGCCAAAATTCATTATTACTGGTGGAAACAAATTAAGCGGCGAAATTGCCGTCAAAGGCGCTAAAAACGCTGCTTTAAAGATCATCCCGGCCGCCCTCCTGTCTGCTGAAACAATTACGATTAACAATCTTCCTGACATTGAAGATATCGGCAAATCTTTTGATCTATTAGTCTACTTAGGAGCAAAAATTGAAAAGACCGGAACAACCGCCGTTATTAGCAC
>CAYPWC010000068.1:0-3494 GCA_964414335.1 uncultured Gammaproteobacteria bacterium
CGACTTTTAAAGCGCAGTGGAAAACTGATGATTGTTGAATGGTCATTAGCTGATTCTGCCCTAGGTCCAATCCCCGAAAAAAGAGTAAAACTAGAATCACTTAAATTGGCCGCCCCTAAAATCGGCCTCGAAGTTCAGGAAGAGTTTATTGCCGGCCCCTATCATTACGGATTAATTTTAACTAAGATCTAATTTAAAACTTATGACAAACTTGTTGACCTGGCGCTTTTGGTTCACTTTGCGCCCCGAATCGCTTGTTCCTTCATCACAAAAAATTTTTATCGGCTTTTTAATCGCCTGCGCAGTTTTAGCGGTTATCTTGGCTATAGTTAAAAGACGAGGAGGAATTTATCGTGGTTTTTTCAACCGATTATACAGCTTTTTTGTTAGTAACGCCTTTATCGGTTTTATCCTCTTCTTCTTTAACTATGAAATGGTTCCCTTCTTTTCGGCTCGTTTCTGGCTAGGAATTTGGGCTATTACCATGATTGTTTGGTTAGTCTTTGTCTTTAGGCGCCTAAAAAGCATCCCCCTTCAGAAAAAACAACAAGAACAAGAAAAAGAATTAAAAAAATACCTTCCCTAAAATCATAAATTATATCCCATAAAACCCCTCTCCTAAAAAGAGGGGTTTTATTTAAAAAAAATTAATAAACAGCACTAGCTAAGACTTAGCTGCTCAACTTATAAACAAGATAAAGTAAACTATTTTTTAAAAACATCATTTTTATCTAAAATTAAATAAAAATATTATAAACAAAAACTTTTCCCCATTTTTAATAACTATAATATTTGTTTGTTTTATTTTAAATAATGTGCTAAAATTAGAGATGTAAATAAAAAATTATTAAAAATGAGAGGGGGTGAAATATGAAAAAAATCTCAAAACATTTAATCGCCTTCGCTATTTTAGCTTTATTGGTTTTGCCAGTTTTTGCCCTACCGGCATTAGCTCAAAACACTAACGCTTTATTTGGCGTCGATCAAGTTGACGAAGGTTTAAACGGCACTTTAGCTAAAGGTGACCCAAGAACCATTGTCGCCAGAATCATCAATTTCGCCCTTGGTTTCTTGGGTGTAATCGCTGTCGCCATCATCTTATACGGTGGCTTCAAATGGATGACGGCTGCCGGCAACGAAGATCAGGTGAGCGAAGCTAAAAAATTGTTAGGCGCTGGAGTTATTGGCTTAGTCATTATCTTAGGAGCCTGGGCAATTGCCACCTTCATCATCGATCAAATTTACGTCACCACCACTGGTGCGTAATAATATAAGTGATTCTCAATTATTGGGAATCACTGCTCTGGTCATAAATATTTTAGGGCTAGAGCAGTGAATAAACTTATTTTTATGTCTAAAAAAGCTTTTTTTTCTTCTCTGTTTTTATTTGTCTTTTCCTTTTTTCTCATTTCCGGCATGTTGGCCGTTGTTAATGCCGAAGACCCAACACTTAAAGGGCTAAATGACACTGCTGGTCAAATCGGGGCCTTTAAGAACAGCGTCTCTGATACTAGCGCTAAGAACTTTATCCAGACTCGCGCCGGCCAAATAGTTGGTGTAGTATTATCTTTTGTCGGCGTCGTCTTCCTTGTCCTCACTATTTATGCTGGTATTATGTGGATGACCGCCGCCGGCAACAGTCAACAAGTTGATAAAGCTAAAGGAATGCTTATCAATTCAATTATTGGCCTTGTGGTTATTTTTGCTGCCTATGCCATCACTGCTTTTGTCGGCGACTTTGTTAGTAATCAACTAAAATAATGAAATCTTGGAAATTAAACCTACTAAAAAAAATAACCGCCCTCGCTGGGGTCTTTATTTTTCTCTTCGCCCTAACAACGAATATTGTCAGTGCTCAGTCTTATGATTTTGCCGAAAATAGCGGTCTCAATACCACTGGAAAAGCGTTGGGCTATGACCTTGAAACCACCACTCCTGATGTTATTATCGGCCGAGTTATTTTTATCATTCTGGGATTATTAGGAATTGTCTTTCTAGGCCTCATGATTTATGCCGGAATAACCTGGATGACCGCCCAAGGAAACGAACAAAGAGTCGAAAAATCAAAAACCATGATTACGGAAGCAATTATCGGTCTAGTAATTGTAGTAATCGCTTATGGCCTAACCTACTTTATTATTAATTATTTTAGCGGTAAGGTTATTAACTAGGGCTATGAAAAATCTTTGGTTTAAAATATCTTCTTTTCTTTTTCTCTTCCCGGGGTTAGTTTTTGCTCAAGCCGAAGAAAAAACCGGCTTACAGGCCGCCTTTCCTCTAGCAAAAGAGATTGCTGATGATACTTATAAAACCGAGCAGAGTTTAAATACGGTTTTAAGCGATGTAGTTGGCATTATCTTATCAGTTATTGGTGGTATTTTTATTATTTTTATTATCTACGCTGGTTATATTTGGATGACTGCCCACGGTAACGAACAAAAATCTTCCAAGGCAAAAGAAATAATCATTCAGTCCATCATCGGCTTAATTGTGATTATCGCCGCCTACGCTATCAGCTATTTTGTAATTAGAATATTTAGTGCTCAAATTGATATTTAAATTTATATGCGCCAACACTTAAAACCATTTTTCTCTTTATTAGTTCTAACCGCCCTATTAGTCCTTCCCTATCTTGTCTTTGCTCAAGATGTTTCCTCGGAGGGGGTCGGCATGCTTGAGCGCTTAAATGCCGTCGCTGGCACTGGCGGCTATAACACCGGTGAAGGTGGTAACTTAATGGCCGCGATTGGTTTAATTATCCAAGCTGCCTTGGGTCTTTTAGGTGCAATTTTTATCATTCTAATGGTCTTAGCTGGTTACAGTTGGATGACAGCTTCTGGAAACGAACAAAAGGTGGATAAAGCGGTCACCAAAATAAAACAGGCTATAATTGGTCTAATTATCACTCTTTCTTCCTGGGCTGTTTGGAATTTTATTTTTAACAATTTTATTAGGAAATAAATCTTTATGAAAAAGGCCTTATCAATTATATTTTTTCTTAGTCTCCTCCTGTTCACAGCGAGCTCCAGCCTAGCTCAACTGGTTAGCCCTGATGCCCTGGGGCAAATGGAAAACAATGCCAATACCATTAAAACTACCAGCGGGTTTGGGGGATCAACCATTGGTTCAGTAATCGCTACTGTTATTCAGGCCGCCCTGGGCTTACTTGCTCTTATTTTCATCGTTTTAATGATTGTTGCCGGTTTTCAATGGATGACCGCTTCCGGAAACGAAGCTCAGGTAAAAAAATCTTTAGATACAATCAAGACTGCTATTATCGGTTTAGTCATTGTTCTCGCCGCCTATACTATCACCTATTTTATCTTCAAAGTAATTCCTTTTGGCAGCAATACTCCACAAGGAGGAACTAGCGGAATATAGCTTAAAAACAATTAGGTATAAAAAGAGGGTGGAAAATTTTCCACCCTTTTTATAATTCTTACTGTTTACATTCTTGGCATGTAAATAAACCAGTGACAAGACTCTCCTTTATA
>CAYPWC010000069.1:0-3472 GCA_964414335.1 uncultured Gammaproteobacteria bacterium
GATATGGAAACAGCGGAGATTGCTGTCCAGGCGTCTCTCACCGGACACTTAGTTTTATCCACTCTTCATACCAATGACGCCGCTGGCGTTATTCCTCGTCTAATCGACATTGGCGTTAAGCCATATTTTTTAGTTCCCTCCATTAATGCTGTTATCGGCCAACGACTACTAAGAAAAATCTGTCCCCACTGCCGTCAGGAACATGAATTAACCGCCTCTGAGACCGAACAAGTAAATAAAATTCTCGCGGTCATTTCCCCTAAGGCTGGAATTGAAGTTCCAACCACCCTTCCTAAAATCTACGCCGCCGGTGCCGGCTGTGAACATTGCAATTTCATCGGCTATAAAGGGCGCCTAGGAATTTTCGAAATTTTTACCATGGACGATAACATCAAACAGCTCACGATTGATAAAGCGCCTTCCTTTAAAATTCTTCAACAAGCTATCGAAAACGGCATGATTACAATGCTTCAAGACGGGGTTTTAAAAGTTTTAGCTGGCCAGACTTCGCTTGAAGAGGTTTATCGCGTTGTTGGCAACTTTGATTATATTGAAGAGCTATATGATATTGTCATCTCCCAAACTATCGGCCGCGGATTAAAAATTACTAACGAGCAATATGACCAAGCTCAAAAATTTAGTAGCGACCTCGGGACGCTATCAAGCCGAGCTAAAGAAATTCCTACTTCGGATTTAATTAGTTTGGTAATGGCTCTAGCGGCAATTAATGATGCTGGCGACGTTCACATTGAACCAACGGAAAATGACGTTAATATCCGCTTCCGCATTGACGGCGTCTTACATGATATTTTAAAACTTCCCAAAACCAGCTATCTTCCCTTGCTATCGGAAATAAAAATCTTAGCCGGAACCGCCACTAACATTAAACGCGCCACTTTCGACGGTCGCTTTAGCGTCTATCTCCCAGAAAGAAAAATTGATTGCCGACTTTCAATTATTGCTGGTGGCTATGGCGAAACCATTGTTGTTCGTCTGCTTTCTACTAATGCAATTAATCTCGACATGGATAAATTAGGGGTTACTTCAACGGCTTTTAGCTCCCTTGAGCTCGCCATGAAAAAAACCCGGGGAATTATTATCACCACCGGACCAACAGGCAGCGGTAAAACTACCACTCTTTACGGAATCTTAAACAAACTAAACAAGCCGGATGTTAAAATTATTACCGTTGAGGATCCGATTGAATATCAACTACCCGGAGTAATGCAAACTCAAATCGATGAGGAGCGGGGCTATACTTTTGCTTCCGCTATGCGCTCCTTGCTTCGTCAAAACCCTAACATTATGATGATTGGTGAAATTCGTGATGCGGAAACTGCTAAAATTGCCATGGAAGCGTCCCTTACTGGTCACCTTGTTCTTTCCACGATTCATGCTAACAGTGCTGCTGGTGCTATTTCTCGCTTTGCCGGTCTCGGTCTTGATCGACAAATTTTGGCAAACGCGATTGAATTCACTATTGGCCAGCGCCTTGTCCGCCGCCTTTGCCCTCATTGCAAACAAAAAGTTGAAGTTAGTTCTAATGATTTAAAGAAAGTCAAAGAACAATTAGCCTTAATTAATAACCCTAAAATAATCATCCCTGAAAAATTAGAATTCTATCATGGTCAGGGTTGCGATAAGTGCGGACAAATCGGCTATAAAGGACGTCTCGGGCTATTTGAAACGATTGCCATGACTCCAGAAATTCAAAAACTAATTCAACAAGAAGGATCGACTGATTTTGACATCGAACAGGCGGCCATTAAAAATGGCACCATTACAATGCTTCAAGACGGTATTCTCAAGGCCCTTCAGGGCGAAACCAGCCTTGAAGAGGTGTTTAGAGTAATTTAATAAAACCATATGATTAACGAAAAGTTTTTAGAAGAATTAAAGAAGAGCTATAAAAATAACGAATCTGAGCGCCGGCAAATAATTTCCGCTGCCAACAATATTCTTTTTGAAGCCAAAAAAACAATTTTTGCTCTCCAACGACAAGATTTTAAAGTCGCTGAAGAAAAAATTAAAGCCATCGAAACATCTTTAAAAAACCTTGAAGAGCGTTTTGGCTTTGACCGTCTCCACCAAGAGGGCGCCTATAAAGCCGCCGTTGAAGAATACTTAGAAGGTCAAACCTTATTTACCGTTATAAAAAATAAAAAAATTGATGCCGTTAAAGGCCTAGAGCTTAATTATGAATCATATTTGGGCGGCATCTGCGACATGATTGGTGAATTAGTTCGCTACGCCACCAACCAGGCCGCTAAGGGAAAGTTTGGTGCCGTTAGTAAAATAAAAAAAATCGCTGAAGATACTATGGGACAGTTAATAGACTTTGATCTCACTGGCTATCTCCGAACCAAATACGACCAAGCTCGTGGTCACTTAAGAAAACTGGAACAAATGAGTTATGAAATAAAACTTCGAGGAAAAAAATAACCACGTTTTATGCTGATTGCCATTATTGCTGACATTCATGATAATTTGCCTAATCTAGAAAAATGTCTAAACTACCTAAGGCAAAACAAAATTACTAAAATTATCTGCTTAGGCGATATCACTAATCAGAACACGCTAAATCATCTCGCCCGCCATTTCTCGGGCGAGATTTTTGTTGTTCGAGGCAATGCTGATAATTATGTTCCCTCAGACATTATAAAGCATAAACAAATTAAAGATCATCAAGAATTAGGGATTATAAAAATTGGCGGACTTCAAATCGGTTTTGGTCACAAGCCGGAAACTATAAAAAAAATCCTGAAAAAAGCCACTCAGGATTTAGATTTTATTTTCTATGGTCACACTCATAAACCTTGGATTGAACAATTAGGACAAACCCTAATTGCTAACCCTGGCACGCTCGCTGGCCTATTTCAAGAAGCAACCATGGCAATTTTAAACAGTGACACTAAAAACTTAGAACTAAAATTAATCGCTAATTTTTAAACATTAGTTTCTGCAAATATTGTCCAGTAATACTGCTTGAAACTTTTGCCACTTCCGGAGGCGTTCCTGCGGCTACTAATTTTCCTCCCGCTTCACCACCGTCTGGCCCTAAATCAATAATCCAATCAACTGCCTTAATGACGTCTAAATTATGTTCAATAATCAAAACCGTATTTCCCTGATCAACTAATAAGTTTAAGACTTTTAATAACCGATCAATATCGGCAAAGTGTAAACCGGTGGTCGGTTCATCTAAAATATATAGCGTTTTACCCGTTGCGCGACGAGAGAGTTCGGTGGCCAACTTAATTCTCTGTGCTTCGCCTCCGGAAAAAGTGGTCGCGCTTTGACCTAATTTAATATAACCCAGGCCTACTTCGTCTAGGGTTTTTAATTTTTGGGTAATCGCTGAATGGTTTTTAAAAAATTCCCTGGCCTCAGAAACGGTCATATCTAAAACCTCAAAAATATTTTTTCCTTGATATAAAACTTCTAGAACTTTTGGTTTAAACTTTTTTCCGCC
>CAYPWC010000070.1:0-3252 GCA_964414335.1 uncultured Gammaproteobacteria bacterium
GCTTAGGGGAAGAGCAGCAGGCCTTGGTTCAAATTGAGGTTGATTCGGCTTTAAAGCAAAAACTAGCCGCTGCCAGTGACGACCTGGAGAAGACAGTGATTCATAAGATTGCCATTAATGGTCGTCAAATTGAATATCGAGCCCAGGGGGAAGTGCCTGGTCAGGTTTTAAATCAATTTTCTTTAGATGAAAATGGGGACTATTTGCGACTGGCAACGACTCGTAATGAAATTTGGTCGCGTCTTTCAGAAAAGCCAGAAAATTCATACAGCAATGTTTTTGTTTTAGATCAAGATTTAAAATTAGTGGGAAGTTTAAAGAATTTAGCGACCACGGAAAAAATTTACGCAGCGCGCTTTATGGGTGATCGGGTTTATTTAGTGACTTTCAAAAAAACCGACCCCCTCTATGTTATTGGATTAAGCGATCCGGCCAAACCGACTGTTCTGGGAGCGGTTAAAGTTCCTGGTTTTTCCAATTATCTTCATCCGGCAGATGCCAGCGGCGAGAAATTAATCGGTTTTGGTCGTGATGCTAGCGATGAGGGAGAGGTGGTAACCGTTAAAGGTTTGAAATTGGCCCTTTTTGATTTTAGCGATTTAAGTAAGCCGCGAGAGCTTGATTCATATTTAATTGGTGACTCAGGTAGCGACTCAATTGCTTTAAGTGATCATAAAGCCTTTCTTTATTCTGCCGCTAAAAATTTATTAGTGCTTCCGGCGGCTTTGAAAGAAGGTGACAAGCTTGGTTTTGCGGGCGCCTTGGTTTTTAATATTACTGATAATCGTTTCGTTTTGAAAGGAAAAATTGATCATTCGGCTGGTGGCCAATATGCAGCCTCTGATTATTTCCGGGGCTTTAGTTATTATGACAATACGGTTAAGCGCAGTCTTTATATTAATGACAATCTCTATACCTTTTCTAATCAAGCGTTAAGAATTAATCGTTTGGCCGATTTGAGTCCGGTAAAAGATGTTATCTTGACTAGCGGGGGCGATGATTATACTATTACTCCGACCCCGGTGAAGGCGCCCCTTGAAGAGCCGGCTCAGAGCCCAGATCCGGGAGTTAGTAGTTCGACCATTGAAATAAGTCCAGTTGGTCAAGAAGTTCCTCCGGCTATAAGCTCAAGCACTTCGGGGGTTAATTTAACGCCACTGGCGCCAACTTCAACTCCGAACCTACCTTAGTCTACAAAATATGAAAAATAATTATCTATATTTAGTTTTAATTCCATTTTTTCTCTGGGTGCTTGATGAAATATTTTTTTTCAAGCCACAGTTTTTTTTCGTTTCCTTGGCACTTGGTTTGATAATTATTACCCTCGGTGTTTATGTTTTGATAAAAAACCGTAGTGAACGTTTCTGGCTGGGATTTATTTTGCCACCAGCGCTTTTCTTCCTGAGCTTTTCCTTCTATAGCGCGGTGATTGTTAGTCAGTTTTGGATTCAAGCTATTTTTCTTTTGATTGTTTGGTTTACCTTTGCTTATTTAAAAAACATCTACTATTATTTTTCTTTTGGAGCTCCTGAGAGAGCAGATAAATTACGCCGACTACTATTAAGTGGAGCTTTTTTGTCTGCCTTTGCGCTGGCCGCGATTTTGTTTGCCCTGCCGATTTTTCTTAATTTACCGCTGGCAATATTAATTGGGCTATTTGCTGTTATCAGTTTACCTCTTTTTGGTCAGTTCTTATTGTTTAGTAAAGACATTGAACCAGAACAAAAGATTTTTTGGTTGGTTAATGTTTTAATTTTGACGGAAGTGGTTAGCGTCTTTTCTCTTTTGCCTTTAAGCTATAATATTCTTGGCTTAATGACAGCGATTATTTTTTACTTATTAATTTTATTTGAAGATTGGCGTTTAACTAATCGCCTTAATTACCGCCACTTGCGTTGGCCGTTAATTATTGGTTCGGTAATTTTTATCTTTATTCTTTTGTCGGCCCGTTGGCTTTAATTATTATTACTATGAACAGCAAAAACAAAAACAACACTTTTCTCGTTATTTTCTTGGCCGTTACTTGTGGCTTAGTGGCGGGAGTTTTCGGGGAGATTATCACTCGGGTTTATCTTTTAAGCGATTATTCTTTTCCTTATCTAAGCTCTGATGTTAATTTAAATGAGTTAAACAACAATCAATCAAATTTAATTATTCGTGATCCTAAGAAAGTGGTAGTTAATCAGGATATTAAAGTAACGGAAACTTTAAATTCCTTAGCCACATCTTTGGTTGGTGTGTATCGAGAAGTTAAAGTGAAGGCGGGGGCGGATTTAACTAAGCCAGACTATTATGAGTTAGATGAGCCGCTTTTCCAGGGACTAGTTGTGACAAGTGATGGTTGGGTAATTTCTTCCTTGTCTCAAGAGATGAGCGCTAGCTTTATCGCTAAGGGTTTTGTGGCGATTGGCGCTAATCGAAAGATATATCAGATCGACAAAGTGAGAACGTTGCCAGAAGTACCAGGAAACGTAGTCCTTTTTCATTTAGCAGCGGCGACTGATTTGTCGGTGAGAAAAATTGTTGCTCGACCAGAATTATCTCTCGGCCAGTCTTTAATTGTTTTAGATAATGAGCGCAATGTTTGGCCAACTAGCTTAGCCTCTTTTAGAAAAACGCCAACGGTTTTAAATAGTGATGAGTTGAACGCTCGATTGTCTCTGGCGACGGAATCAGCGACTGTTCAAAAGAATTCTTTTGTTTTTAATCTCTCGGGTGATCTAGTTGCGGTTATTGGCGATGATCAGGAGGTCATTCCGGCCTTTGCCTATAATTTCTATTGGCAAAATTTGAGTTTACCAGAAACAGTTTTACGTCCGTTTTTAGGAGTAAACTACTTAGATTTATCAGTCGTTCGTTTGCCTGATTTTAACTTTGAAAAAGGCGCTCTTATTTACA
The DNA here is from genome assembly GCA_964414335.1 of uncultured Gammaproteobacteria bacterium. Taxonomy (GTDB): domain Bacteria; phylum Patescibacteriota; class Patescibacteriia; order Patescibacteriales; family UBA12465; genus UBA12465. The sequence continues at coordinate 2,899 of CAYPWC010000070.1, forward strand.
GCCCCGAGGGTAAAGCGGCGGTTGTTAAAAACAGTCCAGCAGCTAATTCGGGATTAATTGCAGGCGATATTATTACTTGGATTAATAATCAGGAAATTAATAAATATAATGATCTAGCAGACGTGATTTCTCGTTTTAAGCCAGGAGATAAAATTACTATTAGTTATTTGCGCCAAGGCGAGGAAAGACAATTAGATCTTAAATTAGGCGAGTTAAAATAAAAAATATGACCATTGCTACCCTTAAAAAAATAAAAAATTTAAAGAATAAAAAAGTTTTTTTGCGGGTTGATTTCAATGTTGCTCTAAAAGACGGCCAGATAAAAGATGATTATCGAATTGTGGCAGGATTAGA
>CAYPWC010000071.1:0-3210 GCA_964414335.1 uncultured Gammaproteobacteria bacterium
TTCACAACGAATGCGCTTGAGGCGAACAAAAGAGCTTTGAGATCCGAGATTAGAAGAGCCAGGGAGTTAAGTCCAAAAGGCATTATCGGAATCAATATCATGGTAGCGATGAATCACTATGATGAAATTGCAAGAACCGCTCTTGAAGAAGGTATCGACTTGGTGATTTCGGGTGCCGGTCGTCCGCTTGATCTGCCTAAGATCGCCGAGGGCTACAAAGCCAAGCTCGCACCAATAGTGTCGTCTGCAAGAGCGATTTCGCTTATATTGAAGACATGGGATAAAAAATATAATCGAACTGCCCATCGGGAATCTCTTGAATATTCAAAAGATCAGAAACAACAAATTGTTTGTCAGGATAGTTTTGCCGCGCTAAAGAAATCAAGGCGGGGCTTGAATCTACTCCTAAATAATCAACCGCGGTTTCTTTCAAAGCTTCTAATAAACGGCCATTGCCACAACCCAAATCCAAGACCCGGTCTCCCGCTTTTAACCGATTAGCCCTAGTTCTAATTTCCGGCCAAATTTCTTTTTTGCGCGTTAAATCAAACTCGGTGGCAATTAAATCATAGCCGGTTTTTACTAATGCCAATATTTCTTCCGCCTTTTTATCAGTCATAAACTAAAAACTTAAATATTCCTTTGTGCGATAGTCCTCCCCGCCCCGAGCCTTAACTTTATTAACCTTGAGACAAGAGTCGCAGTGCTGACAAGGAGCAGCCGTTTCGTCACCAAAATATTTTAAAATATATTCCTGACGACAACCCAAATGATAGACATAATTTTCCATTTCATTTAACTTCTCATAGGCGCGATCTGCTTTCGCTTTTAATTCCTTGAAATTTAAATTTAAATCACTCGGCTCAACCACTTTAAGGATCTTTACCTCTGTCCCCCGAAATGGCGGACGATATTCAAGCAAGTCTTTTTCCGCTAAACTCTTGATCGCTCTTAAAAGAGAGTCTTTTTTTATCTTTAAAACAACTGCCACTTCTTCGGGATTAAACTCCCAGCCCTTAATTAGCTCTAAGGAGTATTTTTCCTCTAGTTTATCAACAACTTCTCGCTGACTCTTGGCTCTTTTACTAATCGTTCCCGAAATTTCTTCCCAAGATTTTTTAGCTTTCAAAAATGAATTAGAGTTTTTTTCATTAGGCCGAGAAATATAGCCCTCTTTTTCTAGAATCTTCAAAGCGGTTCCAATCGCCATTTCCGGGACCGAGTCAGACAAATTTTGAGCAATTTCCGCATAGGTAATAAGAAGCGAATCGTTAGTTTCGATTTCTAATCCGGCGCGACGCAACAAAAAATCGTAAATTTCGATAATTATATTAGGATCGGGATTGTCGCCTTTGATAAAAAACTCGCGCAAATAGCGGTCTTGATTGTGATAAAAAAGAAGACAAAAACTCGGTAAACCGTCCCGACCAGCACGACCAGCTTCTTGATAATAAGCCTCAATTGTTCCGGGCAAATCATGATGGATAACAAATCGAATATCCTTTTTATTAATTCCCAGGCCGAAGGCGTTAGTCGCCACCACGACTTGCGCTTCCCCAGACATAAATCTTTCCTGAACCCAGTTGCGACTATCAGTGTCCATGCCGGCATGATAGGAGACTGCCTTAATGTCGCTATCAATTAACGCCTCTACCAACTCGTCAGCTTTCGCCCTGGTGCCGACATAAATAATTCCTGAACCTAACTCTGGATTACTAGTTAAAAGATTTAAAATGCTTTCAATTTTTTGACCATTAGTCGCTGGCATAACTGCTAGCTGCAAATTTGGCCGAGCAAAGCCGCTAATAATGAGCCGATAGTCAGCTAACCCCAATTGTCTAACAATGTCTTCCCTCACTTCTGGAGTCGCGGTGGCCGTCAAAGCTACCACCATCGGATTACCAACTAATTTAATCGCTTCTTTTAGTCGCAAATAACTAGGACGAAAATCATGACCCCACTGACTAATACAATGAGCCTCATCAATGGCGAATAAAGAGACTTTAGTTTTTTTTAGTTCCTGAACAAATAATTGATTATAAAAACGCTCAGGAGCAATATAAACAATTTTATAAAAACCACTTTTAATCTTGGCTAAACGCTTATCAGTTTCTGCCGGCGTAATCGAGGAATTTATAAAGGTCGCCGGAATGCCGACCCGATCTAAAGAATCAACTTGATCTTTCATTAAAGCAATTAAGGGCGAGACGACAATAGTAAGGCCATCAAGAATTAAGGCGGGCAGTTGAAAAATTAATGATTTGCCACCACCAGTAGGTAAAACCACCACCGCATTTTGGCGCTTTAAAACACAATCAATGGCCCGCTCTTGCCCTGGACGAAAAGATTCATAGCCAAAATGAATCTTTAATAGCTCTTTTAATTGTTGTTTTTGTTTCTCAAGCATAACCATTTCTTCTCTTAAAAGATTCCCAAACATTTTTAAATAAAAAAGCGATTGTCATCGGACCAATACCACCAGGAACAGGGGTAAGATAGCCCGCCGTCTCCATAACATCATTAAAATCAACATCACCTAACACTTTTTCTTCTACCTTTGTGGTGCCAACATCAATAATAACCGCTCCGGGTTTAATTACTTCTTTTTTTACTGATTGCGGTAAGCCTAGGGCTGTCACTAAAACGTCCGCCTCGTCCGACTTTTCTAATGGCAAAATTTCTAAAGAGCGTCCCGAAAAAAGATTTTCTAAGCCAGCGCCGAATACTGATGAGTTATAGAAAGCACAAGCAGTTTTGCCGGCAAATTTAATTTCATCCAAACAAGCATTAATCGCCGCTAACACTGGAGAAATTATATAGTCCGGATGCTGGGGATGAAAACCATCAACATCTTTAACCGGATCAAGCGCGGCAACTACTTTATCAGTTTCAAATTTCTCTGGTAGTGGAAGTTGAATTAAAATTCCATCCAGACTTTGATCTTTATTTAAGAAATCAATAACCTTAAGTAACTCCTCCTGAGAAACATCCTCCTCTAACTTATATAAATGAGTGTCGATACCAACTTTTTTTCCTTCGCGCTCTTTTAAAGAGACATAGAGCTTTGAATCTTCACGCTCGCCAACTAAAATAATAGCCAAGCTTGGTCTTGGCCCCTTAAGTTTATATATTTCTTGAGTAATTTCATCCTTAACTCTTTCGGCAATCGCGCGACCATCAATTTTTTGTACCATATTTTTTATTTTAGTT
>CAYPWC010000072.1:0-3180 GCA_964414335.1 uncultured Gammaproteobacteria bacterium
ACTGCCATGCACTTCTCGAACTAGTTCTAGCTCTTCAGTCTGTCTAGGGGCTTTAAGGGTCACTTCATAAGGAAAGCGACAAGGCTGAGCGCAGTCTCCTAAATTACCGCTTCGACCAACTAAAAGCTTAGACAGAAAACAACGTCCGGAATAAGCCATGCACATCGCTCCGTGAATAAAATATTCTAACTCAACCCGCGGGGCCGCTCGGTGAATTTCCTTAATTTCTTCTAAAGTCACTTCCCGCCCTAAAACAATCCGTTTCACTCCTTGGCGCGCCCAGAATTTAACCGCCTCAAAGTTCGTGCAGTTAGCTTGGGTCGACAAATGAATTTCCGCTTGTGGCCAAACTCTTTTTACCAAGCTAATAATCCCCGGGTCAGAAATAATTAAAGCATCCACACCAATTTTTTTAAGGGCTCTAATATATGGCGGCAAAGCTTGCAAATGTTTATTGTGACCAAAAATATTAACCGTCACATAAACTTTCTTCTTGAGTTTGTGGGCATATGCCACCCCCTCTTTTATTCCTTTAAGATCAAAATCATTAATGCGCACCCGCAAAGAAAAATCCGGAATACCCAAATAGACCGCATCCGCCCCGAAGGCGAAAGCGGTCTTCATTTTCAAAGTGTTGCCGGCCGGAGCCAATAATTCCAATTTTATCATAGTTATTTTTTCAGACCCAAAGTTAATTTTGTCTCATCAAGCTTTATTTCTTTACTCGCTAGTCCTTCCGGAAGAACGTCGACAAAATGAAGTTCACTACTTAGTGTGTCACGCTTAATATCAGCCTTCTTACCAGAAATCGCTGTCTGTAGCTTATCGCTCGCTCCGGCTAAATAGATAACCGTTTCATCGCCTAAACTTAAATTAGTTTCTTTGCGCAGGAGATTAATAAAACGGATTAGTTCCCTCTTTAAACCCTCCTCTTTAAGCGCGGGCGTAATCACGGTATCAAGCTCCACGGCCAACTTGTCATCGACTGCTTCCTTAAACTCTAGCACTGCCACATTAAGTTCATCCTTAATTAAATCTAAATATTCCAACTTAATTTCTGTCTTGGTGAAAATGGTGGCCTTAGCCAACATCTGACGGATTTTAATACCGGCTTCATCGCGCTTGTTAAGACCAAGCTCAACCAGACGCCTTACCGCATTCATTTCTTCAATTAGCTCCGAATAATCGGTCTCCGTCGTTACCGGCCAATTCTCCAAGTGAACAGAACGATTATCGTCGGTAAAATTAAAGCCACTTACTTTCTGCCAAAGATTTTCGGCGATAAAAGGCATAAACGGCGCCATCACTTTCGCCAACTCCATTAAGACATAGTGAGTAGTGATTAGCGCATTTTGCTTATCACTCTCATCATCTGATTTAAAGCGATCGCGACTGCGGCGCAAATACCAAGTGGAAAGTTCATCGATAAACTCCGGTAGCTGTCTAGCGGCTTCATAAATATGATACTTATCAAGTTCTCTGGTTACATTGTTTATCAAAATCTGGAGTTTAGCCATAATCCAAACATCAAGAACATTTTGGCTGTCGGCTTTAATAACTTCTTTTTGACGATCGCCTAGCTTTAAAGCTGGGGCATAGGTTTCATAGAATTTATAGACATTCCACAGCAGCATAATATTTTTTCGAAACACATCCTTAACGTCTTCGATATCATAGCGCTTACCTTCACCTGGTTGATTAATGGTGTAAAGATGTTGTCTCACGGCATCAACGCCATAGAGAGAAATTACTTCGTCCGGGCGAATAATATTACCTTTTGACTTCGACATCTTCTTTCCCGCCTTATCATTAATATGCCCTAGACAAACCACATTTTGATAGGGATTTCCCTTTCCTAGAGCCGTTGAGATTGCTAAAAGAGTATAGAACCAGCCGCGCGTCTGATCAATGGCTTCACAAATGAAATCCGCCGGAAATTGTTCTTCTTTATCAATCAGCTCCCGATTAGAAAAGGGGTAATGGTGCTGCGCATACGGCATCGCGCCGGAATCAAACCAACAATCAAACACTTCCTTAACTCGCTTCATCTTGCCGCCACAACTAGCACAGGTAAACTCATAATTATCAATCTCCGGGCGATGAAGCTCAGACTTTAGCGTCACTTTTTGACCGCTCAACTCTGATAATTCTTCCAAACTACCAACCACTCGATGCTTAGCACACTGCGAGCACTCCCAAATCGGCAGCGGCGTTCCCCAATAGCGCTCCCGAGAAATTGCCCAGTCTTTAACATTGTTGAGCCATTCACCAAAACGGCCGTCTTTAATGTGTTCTGGCACCCAATTAACTTTTTTATTATTTTCAATTAATTCTTCTCTTAAACTACTCATAGCGATAAACCAAGAGTTTTTCGCGTAGTAAAGAAGCGGGGTGTCGCAACGCCAACAGAACGGATAATCATGCTCATAGACTTCTTCTTTAAATAATAAGTCATGAGCTTTAAGATAATCTAAAATAATTGTTTCGGTCCCCGCGCTTTTAACAAATTTTCCCGCTAAGCCATAAGGTTCAAGATCACTTAAGAAATGACCGGCTTCACTTACTGTATGAACTTTCGGTAAATTATTTATTTCCCCTAAAGAATAGTCATCTTCCCCGTACATCACCGCCGTATGAACAACGCCCGTACCATCACTAGTAGTCACAAAATCAGCGGCCACCACTTGATAGGCCTTTAAATTACCCTTAATCACTTCCGCTTCAATCCCTTTAATTTTGAAAAGGGGCTCATAGGTAACGCCCACTAAATCCTGACCGCTAAATTTAGAAATAATTTCATAACTCAGTCCGCTAAGAACGGTCTCTAGTCTCTCTTCAGCCAGAACTAAATTTAGACCATTAACTTTAACCTTTGCGTAATTAATCTTTTCTCCAACCGCAAGAGCAACATTTCCTGGAAGCGTCCAAGGGGTTGTTGTCCAAGCTAAAATAAAATCCCCGGGCGCCACTTTGTCACTACCACTGGTTACTTTAAATTTCAAAAAGACAGAATTATCTTTGGTTAATTTATAGCCCTGCGCCACTTCATGGCTAGAGAGCGCCGTGCCGCAACGCGGACAATGCGGTACCACTTTATGACCGCGATAGAGAAGATTTTTTTGATCAACTTCTCTAAGAATCCACCACAAACTTTCGATATAGGAATTATCATAAGTGATA
>CAYPWC010000073.1:0-3172 GCA_964414335.1 uncultured Gammaproteobacteria bacterium
GAAGGAAGTTGGTCTAGTCCATTGGAAGGCGCCAAATGCAGGTGCTACTAATGAGTCTGGCTTTACCTCTTTGCCAGCAGGAGCAAGAGATTTCGATGTTTTTTGTGAAATTGCAGAAAGTGCGTATTTTTGGTCATCAACGCAGTATGGCCCTGGAGCACTTGCAAAACACACAAAATATGCAACAACTTATTTCGAGAACGATGTAGTTGTTGAAAAGAAAGGTGGATTTTCTCTTAGATTGATTAAAAATTAATCTGAGAATATATATTAATTAAGGAGCGCTAACACGGTGCTCCTTTTTTCTTGGCTAAATTTAGTTTTTATGGTATATTTTTATTATAATGGCAAGAATAAAATAATTTAATATTTATGTCTAAGTTTAAAAGGTTACTTCGTCCCCGAAATTTGGTTATTTTTTTGTTTTTAGCTGCTTTTTCCATTGCGATTCTGATTCCTATAGGAGCTGCTCTAACAATTGAGCAGGGGTATCGGGCCTATAGCGGCACTCCACTAACGGTTGATAGCGTAACAACAAAACCATTTTCGGCTGCAAACAGGGAGTGCAAGGTGGTTGTAAATAACACTGGTAAAGATATTTTTATCCCAGTCAACTCTGAATCAGAATGGGTACTTTTTAAAAATGCTGCTTCCGGCTTAGGACTAACACTCAATCCTTGTCCGGGTTGCGGTGATGGTTCCTGTAATAATGGAGAGACCTGCTATTCTTGCTCAGGTGATTGTGGTACTTGCCCTTGTGGGGATTCGGATGACTGTATCTCTGGTTACTATTGCTATAATGGCATCGCCTATTGTTCGGGACCAGAAAATCATCACTGCTATGGTTTTGAAAGAGAGTCCTGTGGTTTCGTTGGTTGTTCTTGGTATGTAGCCCAAACAGGCTATTGTGTTCCTGGAAGTTGTACGCCGAATTGTAATAGCAGAAATTGCGGCCCTGATGGTTGTGGCGGTTCTTGCGGCACTTGTGGAGCTACTCAGGCTTGTAGTACTAGCGGCTATTGTACCGCTACGAGTTCTTGCGGTAATGGTACTTGTGATAGTGGTGAGACTTGCTATTCTTGTCCGGGTGACTGCGGTGCTTGTTGCAGCGATAGTTCCGACTGTACCTATGGCCAATATTGTTCTGGTGCCTTCGCCTATTGTACTGGTCCGGAAAATCACGGCTGTTTAGATGGCTACGCTAAAGAAGATTGTATTTCCATTGGTTGCGAATGGTATGTTGATACAATGGGTAATTGTACTTGGTAGTTAGAATGAGGTAATTATCTACTGATTGGCATATTAATACTTACCGGCTGCTTAGTCGGTAAGTATTTCTTATTTGACTAAAGAAAGAAAAAATACTAAGATGAATTAGTTAGAATTTTTCATTATGTTTATCAAAAGAATCGGGATTGATCTCGGAACAACCTATACTTTAGTTCATCTGCCGAAACGCGGAATTGTTATTAATGAGCCGAGTGTGGTGGCCGTTTCAATTGCTGATAAGAAAATTTTAGCCGTTGGCAATGAGGCTAAAGACATGATCGGCCGTACTCCGGATACAATTTTAGCGGTTAGACCGCTAAAAGACGGCGTGATTGCTGACTATAAAGCGACGGAAGCGATGATTCGGTATTTTATCAATAAAACTTTAGGTGGGATTCGTCTTTTTCGACCAGAAGTAATGGTATCGGTTCCAGCGGGAATTTCTTCGACAGAGAGGCGCGCGGTTATTGAAGCGACGATTGCGGCGGGCGCTAAGGCCGCTTATATCATTAAGGAGCCAGTAGCGGCCGCGATTGGGGCCGATATTCCGATTGGCTCAGCCACGGGACACATGGTTATTGATATTGGTGGGGGAACGGCAGAAATGGCGGTTATTTCTTTGGGGGGCGTGGTCGCTTCGACTTCAGTTCGTGTGGGCGGTAATAAATTTGATGCCGCGATTTTAGAGTATGTCAGAAAGAAATATAATTTAGCGATTGGCGAAAGAACAGCGGAAGAAATTAAGATTAATATCGGCTCGGCTTTATATATGGAAGACAAGCTGCATTTAGAAATTCGGGGACGCGATATTGTAACCGGTTTGCCGCGTAGTATTACTGTTTCTAGTGATGATGTCACTGAAGCGATTCAAAATGAACTAGAAGCGATTATTTCCGCTGCTAAAAAAGTTCTTCAGAAAACCCCTCCAGAGCTAGCGGCGGATATTATGGATAAGGGAATTGTTTTAACTGGTGGCAGCTCTTTGCTCCGTAATATCGATCAGCTCATTTCCCGAACAACCGGCGTTCCGGCCTATGTGGCTGATGACGCCATGCTTTGTGTAGCCAAGGGAACAGGCATTGCCCTCGACAATTTAGATTCATATAAGCGCAGTATTCTCGCGACAAAATAATTAAATTCTCGGTCCTAAAACCGAGATTTATTTTTCTATGATTATTGGGATTGACGCCTCGCGCGCCAACAGAGAAAGAAAAACTGGTACCGAATGGTACTCGTTTTATCTTATCGCTAATTTAGCCAAGCAAGACCGGGTTAATACCTATCGTCTTTATTTAAATACGCCGCCATCTTTAGCTCTCCAGCAGGCGGTTAAAGATAGTCCTAATTTTTCTTTCAAATATCTCAAGTGGCCGCTTCTATCTTTTTGGACTTTAGGAAGATTGTCTTTAGAAATGCTTTTCGCGCGCCCCGATGTTTTGTTTGTTCCCGCTCACACTCTACCGCTATTTAGTCCGCGTCAAACAATCAATACGATTCATGATATTGCGTTTGTGCGCGAACAGAATTTATATTTTTCTGAGAAGGCAAAAACGAGCATGGCTGTTTCGGAGCGGATTATCGATTTTTTTGTGAAACTATTTACACTCGGGAAATATCGTTCTGGCTCCGTTGATTATTTATATTGGTCGACGGCTTTTGCCTTGCGGCATGCGCGGAAAATTATCACCGTTTCCGATTTTACCAAGCAAGAAATTTTGAGTTTGTATCCGCAAACTAAGGCCACAAAAATTTCCGTGGTCCATAATGGCTATGATGAGGATTTGTTTAGACCTCTTCAAGATGAAGAAAAAACTAAAGCAGTGCTTGATAAGTATAATTTGAGTCAGCCATATTATCTCTATGTTGGTCGTCTCGAAAAGAAGAAGAATACGCCCGCTTTAAT
>CAYPWC010000074.1:0-3171 GCA_964414335.1 uncultured Gammaproteobacteria bacterium
GTAATCGTTTGAAAGGAAAGCTCTTGCTTCGTGTCGGTGCTCAAGGTCAAATCACCTATGTTGATCTTGAGGGCTATCGTCATGATATCTCAGCTAGCAATTTAATGGAGAATTTCAGGAAGTTATCTTTAGGGATCACGAATGCTAATTTACGAAAGATAATGGTGGGCGAAACTAAAGTAAATAAATAGAAAAGATGAAGATAACAAAAAAGCCCCTGATGGGGCTTTTTTGTTTATCTTGTTCTCTTTTTATTTCTCTTTTTATTTCTCTTTGCAAGTCCACCTTCCTTTGGTTATTTAATTACCGAGAGGTAGTTTTTGAGCATAAAAATCGCTTCTGTCTTAAGATGGTTTCTTACCCAATCTTTTTCTTTTTCGCTGTCAATTAGTTCGCCTAAGCCGGTCATTATTTGGTTGTCTTTTATCTTTTCGATAAAGGAGACACAGTCGTTTAAGTAGTCCTTTACCGTTTTATCAGTTCTTTTGGCAATCGCTTCAGCGTTGATATCCCAATGATTTTTGGCGAAATAGTGAATATCAAAAAGATCTCTCATGGCTGTCTGGTTGCGGAGAGTTAGGGCAGCAAGCTTATTGGCGAACATGTAGTCTTTCTTGACGATTAGCATTAGAATGCCCAAATATTCTTTAGGTTCGTAGTGGTCTTGGATATTTTCGACTATTTTTTTAATGTTAATTTCGACTTTAAGGTTATAGTCGCCATCGCCATAGGAAAGAACGACTAGGATGGTAAATCTTTTTATCTGTTGGTCTTTTATCTTTCCATACTTTCTTAGAATTGCCAGGATTTTTTCGAAGACTAGAGTTTTATTTTCCTCATTAATAACCAGGAGATCGAAGTCTAGATCAACTGAAAAACGGGGCAGTTGATAGAAAAGATAGGCGCAGGTTCCTCCTTTAAATCCCAGGATCGGGCCAATAGTCGTATCTGTATAGATATCTTTTAGGATCTGTCCCATCATTAATTGATGTTTTTCACGATTGAGCATATTTTTGGCGATACTTATTTAATCTTTTTAGTAGTTGTTGGTTGTGGTATATTTTTGCCATTTGGTCGCACTTTTCCCAATTAATTGGTTCTAAGTTATCAAAATAGTAGTTAGGGAACAGATAGATCATGTCGAGAAAAGCTCTTTCGGGAGTGGCGATGCTGTAGCCATTGCGGTTGGTAACGCCGGTTGGGTTGAAGAGGACGGAATTTTTTAGTTTCCTGAAGATAAAACGGTGTTTGTCTATTTTGATTTTTTGAGGCCACTTCGAAGCCACAAAAATGGCGCTATCGTGTTGAAAAATTATGCCGGCTTCCCGCAAGACAGTTTCGAAACTGATATAGGAGGGGGCATAAATTCTGGTCGCTAGTTCTTGGGGATGATAGTTTTTGTCTTTGGTAAAGACGCCTCGGGTTAATCTGATTAGAGCCTTTTGTTTTACATAGTAGGCAATTTTATTTTTTAGGTCAGGTTGCTTGTTTTTTTGCCAAATTAAAGCCAGATCCTTATTGGTGAGGATGGTTTTAGGGGAGCGATATAGTTTGGCGATTAGGCTGTCCATATTAAGTTTGTCTAATGGAAGGATTGTTTTTTAATACTTCCATTGTACATTATTAATAAATAAAGGTCAATCAGGGAAAACAAAAAAGCCCCTGATGGGGCTTTTTTGTTATCTTTTTGTTTTCCTTATTTTTAATTTTGCCTAATCGAAGTATTGTTTTTTAATACTTGGAGTGAGCATTCTACCATTTAGACACTCACCTTAACGCCCTTACTCATGGAAGAGGAGAGGCTGATATTCTTAATGAAAGTACCTTTAGAAGCGGCTGGTTTGGATTTTCTAATGGTATCAAGGAGAACTTCGTAGTTTTCCATTAATTTTTTAGTGTCAAAACTGACTTTGCCAATGACAGTGTGAACGTTAGCGGTATCGTCATTTTTAAAGCTGATTTTTCCTTTCTTTAGTTCTTCCACGGCTTTAGCCGGGTTAGTGGTCACAGTGTCGTTTTTGGGGGAAGGCATTAAACCGCGAGTACCTAAAATCTTGGCAATGACCGCCAAGTTCTTCATCATGGCTGGTTCCGCAATCGCGACTCCGAAGTCGGTTTTTTCAGTCTTCTTGATTTCAGCGACTAAATCGTCACCACCGACAAAATCAGCGCCAGCGGCCTTAACTGCCTTTTCATTTTCTGGGGAAACAAAGGCGGCAACTTTAACAGTCTTGCCCGTGCCGTTAGGCAGGCTGACTGCGCCGCGAACCTGTTGGTCACCTTTTTTGGTGTTAATTCCTAAACGGAAATGAACTTCAATCGAAGCATCGAATTTAGTGGTGGTAAGTTTCTTGACGATTTCGAGCGCTTCTTCAACGGGATACGCTTTGAGGCGATCGTAGATTGCGCTGTAGTCAGTCTTTTTCTTTTTTGCTACCGGAGCGGCCACGGTTTTTGTGGTCTTTTTGGTTTCTTTCTTTGTTTCTTCTTTTTCTTTTTTAGCCATAGTGTTAGTCGTGGTTAGCGTTGGCTAGGCCAACTCCCACAATTAAATTAATTAGGATTATTTAATATCAACGCCCATTTGACGAGCGGTGCCAGCAATAATGCTTTTAGCCGCCTCTAAATCATTAGCGTTAAGGTCGGGCATTTTGGTTTTAGCGATTTCCTCTAGTTGCGCCTTAGTAATTGAACCAACCTTTTCCGTTAGTGGTTTACCGGAACCTTTTTTGATTCCGGCGGCTTTCTTGATTAATTCGGCCGCTGGGGAAGTTTTGACGATGAAATCATAGCTTCTATCTTCATAGACGGTGATTTCTACCGGCAAGACATCGCCCATTTTGTCTTTGGTCTTATCGTTAAAGGCTTTGCAGAATTCCGCAATGTTGAGGCCATGCTGACCTAAAGCCGGACCGACGGGAGGGGCTGGATTAGCTTGGCCGCCCGCGATTTGGAGTTTAATTTTTGTCTTTATTTTCTTTGCCATATAATATTTTATTAATCGAGCGCAGAAGCATCGCTCTTATTTCTAAACTTTTTTAATTTGCAGGAAGTCAAGCTCGACCGGAGTTTCGCGACCAAAAAGGGAAACGGAGACTTTGACTTTGCCTTTGGCCTCGTCAACGGCGGTTACTTTACCTTCCATGTTTTTGAATGGACCCTCATTGATTT
>CAYPWC010000075.1:0-3169 GCA_964414335.1 uncultured Gammaproteobacteria bacterium
GTTGTCAGAGATCGCGTTTGAAGTCGACGGCGGCTCTTTCCTATCTGACGCTTTTAGTCGTCGCCCGAAAATATTTACTGAATTTTTTGTTAACATCGTCCGCTCTGGTGAATCATCCGGTAAGCTCGATGAAGTGCTTAACTACTTGGCTGATGAAATGGAAAAGAACTATGACATGATTTCCAAAGTCAAAGGAGCAATGATTTATCCGGTCTTTATTTTAGTCGGTTTAATCGCGGTTGCCATTGTTCTTATGATCTATGTTATTCCTAACCTCACTTCTATTCTGACAGAGACCGGAATGGAACTCCCTTGGTCAACCAGGATTGTTATTACCACTTCTCATTTCCTGCAGGGCTATATCCTGTTTATTGCTTTAGCGGCGGTTGGTTTTGCCTTTTTAGTCCGGGCGTATCTCAGAACTTATGCGGGAAAAAGAAGTTGGGATATCGTTAAACTCCGCATGCCTATTTTCGGCAAGCTCTTTAAATACATCTACCTCATGCGCTTTACCAGATCACTCTCCACGCTCCTTAAAGGTGGTGTGACAATTACCAGATCACTAGAAATTGTGGCTGATGTTGTTGGTAACACCATTTATCGCGAACTTATTCTTGAAACACTAGAGTCAATTAATGATGGTAATCCACTTTCCTTAGTCATGGAAAATAGTAAATATGTTCCCAAAATGGTGCCGCAAATGATTGCTGTCGGTGAAAAGACGGGTAAAATCGATTCAGTTTTAGATCGGGTCACCACTTTTTATTCCCGGGAATCGTCTAATATGTTAGACAACTTGAGTAAGTTAATGGAGCCGATTATCATGGTAATTATGGGTATCGGCGTCGGTATTATGGTGGCGGCTGTTATTTTGCCGATGTATAACATGGCCAATCAGTTCTAATTTAGGGAAAAAGTATTGTTTACTTTTTTCCGTTATGGTATTATATAGAAGTATTAAATTATTTAATAATTATTCAAAATTTTTAGTTGCTGTTTTAATAACCGGTATTAAGCCAGAAACTAAATTCTTTGAGAGGAGGTGAGCTATGAAAAAAAATAAACCAGGTTTTACTTTAATCGAACTCTTGGTAGTTATCGCCATTATCGGCTTACTATCAACTTTATCGATTGTTGCCCTAAACCAAGCGCGCGCCCGTTCTCGCGATGCTCGCCGTTTAGCCGACGTGAAGCAAATCCAGACCGCTTTAGAAATGTATTACAACGACCTTGGAGGCTATCCAGCCAGTATCACTGCTGGCGGAAGCATCGCTACTGGTTCAGTTGTCTATATGGACATTGTTCCGAAGCCACCACTGCCAGCGGATGGTACTTGTACTGGCTCTGGATATGTTTCCACAGCCTATAGTTATGCTGCTCAGGCATACAATGGGGTCACTAATGGTTCTTATACCTTAGTCTATTGTTTGGGTAGTGATACGGGTGGGCTAACAAAGGGAGTAAAAATTGCTACCCCATCTGGAATTGCTCAACCATAGTATTGGTTTTTATCAGTTATAAAAAAAGAAGCTAATTTAGCTTCTTTTTTGTTTGAGGAAACGGGTTTAGAAAAAATGGAGCTTACCTTGTCTAAAGGGGCCTTTTTTGCTTTTTTAAAATTTTATGGTATGATTTAAAAAGAAGATGTTAAGTTTAAAACTATGAAAAAAAATAAACCAGGTTTTACTTTAATCGAACTCTTGGTAGTTATCGCCATTATCGGCTTACTATCAACTTTATCGATTGTTGCCCTAAACCAAGCGCGCGCCCGTTCTCGCGATGCTCGCCGTTTAGCCGACGTGAAGCAAATCCAGACCGCTTTAGAAATGTATTACAACGACCTTGGAGGCTATCCAGCCAGTATCACTGCTGGCGGAAGCATCGCTACTGGTTCAGTTGTCTATATGGACATTGTTCCGAAGCCACCACTGCCAGCGGATGGTAGTGCTTGTTCAGCGGTGTCATCGGCTTATGCTTATAGTAGCGGGAGTTTCAATGGGGTTACTAATGGTTCATATACTTTGACTTATTGTTTGGGGAGTAATACCGCGGGACTTCCGGCCGGCCTTAACACCGCCACTCCTTCAGGAGTGGGACTAAGATCAATACAATAATAGTTATTCGCTATTAAATAAAGGGACTCTTTTTAGGGGTTCCTTTTTTATTTTTATGGTATAATTTAGGTATGAAGTTAATTTATTTAGACAATCAGAAAAATATTGACCGTTTGGCTGGTGACGAATTCTTGCAGTCTTGGTTTTGGGGAGAAACAACTATCTTGGGAAAAGAAGAAGTGGAGCGTTTTGGCGCTGAAGATAGAGGGGAGCTAGTAGCGGTGGCAACGGTTATTAAAAAACCATTATTTGGTCCATTTTCATATTGGTATATTCCGCGTGGGCCTCGAGGTGATCGTCAGGGGGTGGAGTTTATTTTGAAAGAGTTGAAAAAGAGAAAACCCAAGGCAGTATTTTTGCGGTTTGAACCCGAGGATTATGTTCATAATAAAGAGGTGATAAAAAACTTGGTTAAAACCGTTGACTGGCAGCCAGCTAAAACCCTAATGCTTGATCTTGGTGGAAGCGAAGAAGAACTTCTGGGGGCTATGCACCAAAAGACGAGATATAATATTCGTCTGGCTGAGAAAAAAGGGGTGACAGTTAGGGAAGGGAAAAATAGTGAAGCAGATTTTCGAGAATTTTGGCGCCTGATGTCTTTAACTGGAGAGCGGGATGGCTTTAGACTCCATTCTTTTAGTCACTACCAGAGGCTACTTGAAGCAAATAAAAACATTAAACTATTTTTTGCCAGCTATCAGGGGAAAAATATTGCGACTGGTCTTTTTTGTTTTTTTTCTGGTCGGGTAACGTATCTTCATGGAGCATCAGATAGTGAGGCAAGAAATTTAATGGCGCCATATCTTCTTCAGTGGGAGTTAATTAAACAGGCGAAGAAAGAAGGTTTTAGATATTATGATTTCTATGGTATTAGTGAAGAGAAGTGGCCAGGAGTAACTAGATTCAAACTGGGTTTTGGTGGCTTTACCAAAGACTATCCAGGGACGCATGATTTTGTTTTCCGTCCCGCCGTCTATCATTTCTATGAATTCCTGCGCCAGAAAAGACGGCGACTAGGAAAAACCAAATAATTATATGGTGGAAATAAATAATCT
>CAYPWC010000076.1:0-3019 GCA_964414335.1 uncultured Gammaproteobacteria bacterium
TATTGGATAAGTGTAACCAATTGGTCGTCGGTTCGAATCCGACCCCGGGAGCCAAAGCATTTTTCGTGCGGATGACCGAACTGCGTCTAAAAACAGTTCTAGTCCCATCTGCGTCAGAAAATACGATGAACAAAGAACACCCTGAAAGAGGTGTTTTTTTAACCCCTGACTAATTCCTTATATTCCTGTTTTTAGATATAATACGTGTATAGCGACTATTAATATGTCAACTAGCAAAAAATTACCACTTTTTCTTCATGATGAAAAAACTAATGAAATATTTAGAATGGTTGTTGCGTCTATTCCCAGGGGCACTAAGGCATATCTAGTGGGAGGGGCTATTAGAAATGCTATTTATTATAAATATTTTAAGAGGGAATTACCCAGAAGAGACTTCGATATATTGTTAATAGGGGATCATGCTAATTTTATAAATCAGCTAAGAAAAAGAGGGTTTGTTTTTGGCAAGACCAAAAGAAAACATGAAATAGTGGTAAAAATAAAGCTCGTTCCCAAGCCAGTACATATCCATAACGACTATTTGTATTTGGATATTCACATCTCAGAAGAAAAGAATGCCCTAAAGAATTTAGCTCAAAACTCAAACTTTACAATAAATGGTTCAACTATATTTTTAAGAAATATTTTTAGAGAAGATTGGTTTGATAAATTAGTATCTCTACCCGGAGCTTTGTCTGATTTAAAAAATAAAAGATTAAGGTTGAATCAACTGAATCACCCGGCTAATTTATTTGCTTGTCTGAGATTCATGTCACTGGGATTTACGAAGCCTAAGCAAACTGAAATAGATTTGTTACTGAAAAGTTTGGGCGGTTTAGAGAAGTCGCGCTATGAGAAAAACATTAAGAAATTGTTTGGTTATGTCGGCGGCGAAGAAAAGGCGAGAAGATTACTAAAAAAGTTAAAAATAAAACAAGACGTCTTTAATGTAGAAGTAATTAAAATCTTGAAGTAAAAAAGAGGGACTTTAAACGCATCTTAACTTTGGAGGATAGAAAAGACGAAAGTGCAATCTTAATTTTTATTATCCTCTTAGCCCTTATCGTATTCTGGTGGTTTTTAAAAAGGCCAGGAGTGTTGTTCTCCTGGCCTGGTTTTTGATTTGTGATTTTTATTTTTTTGATTTTTCTTGATGAATTTTTATTTTCTCAAGAAAATCATTTTCAGGAAAATCAATTAGATATTGATTGCATAACTCCCTGATTAATTCCTCTGGAACGCCGTAAGTAGTTTTTAGTTGGAAAGCATAGTCTCCGCTTATTTTGTTTTCAGCGATTACTTTGTCTAAATATTTACGGTTTCTACTTAGCATTTTCGAGAAAGAAAAAACTTCAGCGTCAAAATAATAGTCTATATTGTTTTTCATAGAGAAGCTTAGCTCCTTGTTTTCAACGGCTTCAGCTATTGACCACAAGAACTCTTTCGATTTTTCTAAATCTATATTTTTCAAATATAGACCGGTTAAACTTCTTCTGATTAGCCTCTTTAGTAGGTAGCCTTCTTTTTGACTTCCTGGTTTTATGCCAGCACTCATTATTAGAAGGGAAGTCTTAAGGTGATCGAATATAACTCTCGTCCACTTAATATCATTAACACTCTTTTTGATTAATAGGAATGGTTTTTCGTATTGATCAATTTCGTGTATCGAATCTTTGTTTTGGAGAATCATAGCGAACCTCTCTAGACCAGCTCCGGTATCTACGCATTTTTGAGGAAGAAGGGAAATGTTTTTTTCCTCGTCCATATAGTATTCCATAAATACGCCAGCATTCCAAATTTCGATATGGCGACCGTCAATGAGCACGTCGTGATCATTTTGTTCGCCACCGAAAGAGCTACCTCTATCAAAGAACACTTCTGTACATGGTCCACAAGGGCCAGAATCGCCAGGCGGGCCCCAAAAATTATCTTTTGGAGGCTTTGGTATTATATGGTTTTCTGGCAGATATTTTTTCCATATTTCAGCCGACTCTTTATCATCAGGAATCCCTGGAATTGAACCATCATTAACGAAAACAGTCGCGTAAAGCTTTTCTTTTGGAAAGCCGAATACTTCTGTTATTAGTTTGAAGGCTAATTCTATTGATTCTTCTTTAAAGTAGTCTCCAAAAATTCCCAGCTCCAGGGAATAATTTCCTTTTTAAAGTAGTCACCAAAGGACCAGGATCCCATCATTCTGAAACTAGTGCCGTGATAGGAGTCGCCAATGCTTTCAATGTCAATTAATCGGATACAATCTTGGCAGTTCGTTAGCCGATTGTGTTTTGGTATGTCTTTTTGTAAGAAGTAGTCCTTCAAGGGAGCCATACCAGCATTGATAAATAATAGCGTTGGATCGTTTTTTGGAATGATGCTTGAATTTTGGATTACCAAGTGTCCATTCTTTTGGAAGTAATCAATAAAAGTTAGTTTAATTTCTTCAGTTGTTTTCGGTTGCATTACTATACTCTTTTATCAGTTTTTTAAGTTCAATAATTTTATAATCAATTGTTTTTCTTTCATCCCACAGTTTACCGAGTAATCTCGACACAGTTTCGTTTAAACAAGATAATTGTTGAGGAATGTTTTTGAATCCATACAAATATTTGTGATTTTGTGCAAAGACAGATCTGGTAATACTTGTGACAATATCAGTTGCCGCTAGCATTTTTTCAATAGGACTTTTACTGTCAAGCATTTCTGCTTTTTGTTCTATTTCTTGTTGAGCTAGCGTATTGAGAGCTTTCGCCATCATTTCTGGATAGGGATTAGTTAATTCTTTGGCCTTTTTTAGTAATCCATTTTTGTCGTATAAAGACAGGGAATCATTTACATCTGCACAGAATGATTCTGGCAGCCATAAATTTATAGCCCATGGTCTTTTTTCTCCGCTCAATGAAATACCACTAGTGTATTTTTTTAATTTACCAAAAAGGTTGTCAGCTTCATATAACCCCAAGCTAATGGTTGTGTCACTTGCTATTTTAAACCTGAGAGCGTCATCAAACATTTCCGGTTT
>CAYPWC010000077.1:0-3004 GCA_964414335.1 uncultured Gammaproteobacteria bacterium
ACAAAGAAGTTAAGAAGAATGGTGAATGCATCGTTCCTGGCTTCGGTAAGTTAGTCAAGGTGAAGAGAAAGGCTAGAGAAGGCCGTAACCCAGCGACTGGCGAGACCATCAAGATCCCGGCTAAGACTGTTGTTAAATTCCGCTTAGCAAAAGCGGTTAAGGATACCGTTCTATAAGAAACTTAGTTTCTCAAATACAAAACCACTCCCACGGAATCGGGAGTGGTTTTTATTTAGGCTCAGTCCACAAAAAAACCAGCCCTTATGAGACTGGTTTTTCTGATTAACACTTACATGCTTTCCTCTATATCTTAAACTAGCTTAGCGCTAGTTTTTGCCTTATTGTTCTTTCCAGCTGGCCACGTATTGGCCAAGACCAAAATCTGAGAGCTTATTTTTTAGTTTCGTGTTCTTATGGAGAAAGGTGATTAAGGAACCAAATTCAATTTGGTAGCGGTTCTTAACAATCTTATAGCGTAGCTTGGGGTCAAGTTTAATGGCGCGTCTAATTGTTTTGCTTTGAACGCCACCCAAACTAGCCGCTTCAGATACTGAGACCCAAATCGGACAAGCAACTTCTTTAATTGGAAAATCTTGATTATTTTCCATCTTATAGTTATTTAAGTCTAAAATATTGTAGACTTAAAAATATAAATAAGCTAATAAAAAATAAAAAATATTTTTAGTCTATATTATTATAGACTTAAGTATAAATATTTTTTGTGAAATTGTCAAATATAACTTTAATTTTGAAAACTGAAAGTTGACCCTTTATCTTATTACATCTTAAGTCCATTGTCAACTAGACTAAAGTCTTTAGATTTTAGTCCTTTTGAATAATATGTCAAGCTGATTTAATTTTTAAGAATAAATCTGAAAGAGTCTTTATTTTTATCTTGGTCTTTTGAACGTTAATGGTAGTCTTGTTTGCGGAGAGATGAGTCTGACTATAGGAAAAAGAGGCGCGGATAGAGACGCCTATTTATCCCCTGATTAGAGCGAAAATTATCTTGCTTTTAGGTGCGTATTATGTTAGGATATTCTTAACATTTAAGAGACAAATTGATCGGGGCGGGGCAGTACTTTTCCCGTTATTTTTTGTTAATAGCATTTAACCGTTTTTAGCGTTTAGAAAAAAATAAATGGACAATAATCTGATTGAAAAATTTAATAATTAGCAAGCCATTAGCCGGCTTAAAAGCCATGATAAGGAGGCTTTTATTAAGGTTTATGATGAGAGCGTCAATGATATTTATCGCTTTGTCTATTTTAAAATTGGCAGCCGGGAAGAGGCTAATGATTTAACTTCCCAAATTTTCCTTAAAACTTGGAACCATATCCAGACCAATAGTTTAGAAGATAGTAAGACATTAAGGGCGCTTCTATATAAAATCGCCAGAAGCACGATTATTGACCACTACCGGGAAACAGGTAATAAAATAACGGCTTCCTTAGACGATGAGGAAAACCCCATTGAAGTTGTTGATGAAACTAAGACCCCTCAAGAACAACTAGATGAGGCGGCTAATTTAGAGCTAATTAAAAGTAAATTACCGCTTTTAAAGGAGGAATATCGGGAAGTCATTATTATGAAGTTTATCAGTGATCTGAGTTTGGATGAAATTGCTGATATTAGCGGAAAAGGAAAGGGAAATGTCCGCGTACTCCTTCACCGGGCAGTTAGGGCCCTAAGAGAGTTAGTGGAAGAGGATGGGGAAAATAGAAAAAAAGTGTAACGTTTCTGGAGTTTCTACGTATACTAGAGTGTATGACTGACAAAGATTTAATCAAAAAATTAAACAGTCTCAAAAATATCAATCCTGATTCAAGCTGGGTCGCCGGCAATCGGGATCTTTTGTTATCCCAAATTTCTAACTCCGGAGCCACAGAATTATCCTCTTGGCAGGGTTTCATTATCAATGTTTCTTCCTTTCTAAAAGCCTCTGCTCATCCGGCCTATGCCTTAGGAGTATTTGTTTTGCTTTTAATTGGTGGGAGCTTGTTTAGCCACCAGATGTTTAGCAGCGCAAAACCAAATGACTCTCTATATATTGCCCGGATCATTTCTGAAAAAGCCAGACTTAACACCATGTTTGATTCTCAGGAGAGAAATAAGTTAGCCGTTCAATTTGCTACTAGTCACGCTCAAGATATTTCGGCTACCTTGGCCACGATTGATATCACCGATGAAAGTAATCGCGATCAAGTGGCGAAGTTAAATGATAGCTTTAATAAAGAATTAGAGACCGCTAAAGAGAAGATTAGCTATTTGAATAATAAAGCAAACAAGGTTAGTAGAAATAGTAATATTGAAACTAACTCAGTTTCAAACGCCAGTGATACAGTTTCAATCGCCAATGATCTAATTGCTAATTCCGGTGTCCAGGTTTTTGAAGCTCCGAGTGAGAAAGTTGAACCAGTGGCAATTAGTCCCGCCACTAACACTTTAATGGCTACCTCTACTCAAGAAGTGACAGCAGAGAGTCCGGTTGAAGTTCAAGCCGATTCCATTTTAGAGGAAGCTAAGCAATTGTTTGAAAATAAAGATTATGGTCGCGCTGCTGATAAGCTAAAGGAAGTTGACGAGATCATTAAACAATAAAAATAAAAATAAACGCGAAGTGCGCGTTTGTTAGTTTATCTCCCCCTCTGGTTGCTCCTGGCTGGAAGAGACACTCATCCTATCATGGACAAGCCAAGGAGATACGCTAACAAATCCGCATTTGCGGATTGGTAAACCTGGTAAAGGCCGAGTCTCCGTGAAGGAGATGGTTTATCCCTTAAAAATCTTATTATTTCAATTCGAAGCCTAAACGATTTCTTGGTTTGAAAATGATGTAAATCGGTTAAGCTTTTCTCCAGCAGGCGGGTAACACGCGCGGCTGGCAGAACTTATTCAGGTAAGATCAGTCAGCTTTCGCCTTAAGCCCAAACCGGCTGGCGGAGCGGGATTCCGACTGATTTACAGATTAAGTAAAAACAAAAATTGTAAGGGCAGAGAATTG
>CAYPWC010000078.1:0-2937 GCA_964414335.1 uncultured Gammaproteobacteria bacterium
GTTTTTCTGCTTCTGCTTTATAATCAGATTTTAAAATACCCTTAAAAATAGTTTTAGCTTTCTCTTTAGCCGGTTTTTTCCTCGCCAGTCTTAGTCAAACGCTTTTTCCTGGACTAAACACTAGTTTTCAAGAAATTCCCTTAACGGTCAGCTGGCTGACTTTTTTTCTTTTAATGCTCATTTCAGGAATGAGCCTATATAATCAACCTCGATTAGCGACTAGCCTACTCATTGGTGTTTTTGTGTCCTTAACGGTATATCTTTTAATCACTCGCGGAACAAGCTCTCCAGCCTCCTTGTTAATGGCCGTTTTAGTTATCGGGCTTTCAAGTGTCTTTTTTAACGCTCGTCTTGCATTTATCAGCGCTGCCGCTGTCTCTCTGATTATAAATGCGATTACTATTTGGGACTTCCCAAAAATTCTAGGAATTAAAGGCTATTTGGTTAACGGCGACATCAAAAATCATGACGCTATTTTATACTCCGCCCTGCTTTTTATAATCGCCGCTATTTCCTGGCTCCTGTGCAGAGCGGCCCGCCAAGCACTAAAGCGCGCCCTTGAAAGCGAACGTCTTCTTCGGGAAGAACGAGATTCTCTCGAAAGTAAAATTGAAGCCAGAACCAACGAGCTGCGCGAATTGGAGGCAGAAAAAATAAATCAACTATATCGTTTAGCGGAATTTGGTCGCCTTTCCTCCGGCGTTTTTCATGATTTAATTAATCCCCTGACCGCCATTTCGTTGAATTTAGAACAAGTGAGAAACGAGATTAGTCCTAAAGTGTTAACCGCTAAATCATATCTTAGCCAGGCCTTAGTGGCTACCCATAAAATGGAAGGTTTAATTAGTAGTATAAAGACTCAACTAGCAAGAGAAAGGATTATAAAACTATTTTCTCTTAATGAAGAGGTTAAACAAACCCTAAACGTTCTGCATAGCAAAATCCAAAAATCCCAAATCAACCTACATTTCTATGCCACTCATGAAATTAAGCTTGTTGGTGATCCGATTGGCTTCGGACAAATTGTCGGCAACTTAATAGCTAACGCCATTGAGGCCTGTGAAGATAAGCCGCTACGCGAAATTATTGTGGCTCTAATTGATCGTTCGGTTGAGATTGAAGTAATTGTTGCCGATAGCGGGGGTGGCATTGCCCCGCAAAATATTGATAATATTTTCAAGCCATTTTTCACCACCAAACAATCTCCTGGTCACGGACTTGGCATCGGTCTTTCCTCTTCAAAAAATATCGTGGAAAAAGTTTTTCACGGCACGATTGGCCTCAAAGGCAATCCTCAACAAGTAACTGTTTTCAGCGTTAAAATTCCTCGGGAAAAAATTGAGACAGAACCCGAAAAAGTGCTATAATGCTCATATGTCTAACCCCCTGATTTCCATTATCATTCCGGTCTATAATGAAAAAAAATTGGTCGCCGCGGCTTTGGCGCCAATTTTTTCTTTGCCCCTTAGTAAAGAAATGATTATAGTTAATGACGGCTCTGATGACGGTACGGAAAAAATCCTAGAAGAATTGAAACTAAATCATGATTTTAAGCTCCTTCATCAGGGCTTTAATCAGGGAAAAGGAGCGGCCATTAAACGCGCCCTCTCCGAAATTTCTGGTAAATATTTTATCATCCATGATGCTGACGGCGAATACTTCCCGTCAGACATTATCACCTTGATAAATAAAATAGTTGAGGCGCCGACAGAAAAAATAGCCGTCTACGGTTCCCGTTTTTTAGCTGGCTCGAAAATGAGCTTCCATTATTTAGTAAATAACTTCCTGAGCGCTTTAACTAATATTCTTTTTAAAAGCCAGCTAACCGACATGGAAACTTGCTATAAACTCATCCCTCGAGAAGCGCTTAAACACCTAAACTTATCTGGTCGCCGTTTTGAAATTGAACCGGAAATTACCGCCCAATTACTAAAGGCCGGGTATCAAATTATTGAAATTCCCATCAGCTACCAGCGACGAGGCTATGATGCGGGAAAAAAAATAAAAGCCCGCGATGGACTTTTAGCAATTAAAACCTTACTGAAGGAAAGGTTTAAAAAATAATTATTTTAAATTTTCTGCCTGGCTTAAATAATAAAGGGCAGTTGTGTTCTTTCTTTCCCGCTTCAAAGCTGAACGCCAATTTTCTGTCGCCAAAGAATAGTTACCCAAACTCCAATTAATTAATCCTAGCTGATTATAGGCTGCCGGTAAACGGTAGCCTTTTTTAATAGCTAATTCCAAATAATCACGAGCCCGAAGACGCTGATTATATTCCGGACTAGAGGCTAATAATAAACCCCGAGAAGCCAGCGCGTTTATATTGTCCGGTTGCGCAAAAAGAATTTCCTGATAAATTTCAGCTGCTAAGTCTGGTTGTCTAAGGGTGGTGGCCAAAGAAGCTAAGTGCAGCTTATTCTTCAAGGTTGAATTTTCCGCTAAAGACCGAAGCTTCTCTCTTAGAGACGCTTGGCTTAAGCCAAGCGCTTCAATCTTTTCTGGTGGGTAGGCGTTTTTATTAAGGAAAATAACACTATAGCGATCAAAATAGACTAAAACCCAATCAGAATTAGTCACTAAATTACTTAAAAAACTTTGTGCCCACGGAGTCGAGTCGGTATGAGAAAAAAGGACCGCTCTAAAACCATATTTTTCCGTCCCCATCTTAAAGGCGGCGGGATCTTCCTGATAAGGCAGATAAGTTTCTTTAAAAAATTTAGATTGATAGGCCTCCGGGCGATTATCAACAAATACTTTTTCTTGCGGATAAAGCCAAAAGATTAAAGCGCCCCCTAAATCATAATTATTAAAAATCGGCCCCGAGAGATTATTGGCTCGCCAAAAATTAACAACCTCCTCACTCCCCTCGCTCAGGCCAAGACCACGCCCAGTTTTAAGAGTCCGGTACGCTCGCTCACTTTGGGAAAATAAAAATAA
>CAYPWC010000079.1:0-2912 GCA_964414335.1 uncultured Gammaproteobacteria bacterium
CTTGACCTCTTCCATGCCATGGAAGCGCTCTAGCCAACTGAGCTAATGGCCCATTATTCAAAATGTTCTTTAAGG
Organism: uncultured Gammaproteobacteria bacterium; assembly: GCA_964414335.1. Classification (GTDB taxonomy): domain Bacteria; phylum Patescibacteriota; class Patescibacteriia; order Patescibacteriales; family UBA12465; genus UBA12465. The sequence goes on from CAYPWC010000079.1 coordinate 76, forward strand.
AACATTTTTATATTTTCTTCATTTTTAATTCTGGTTGAAATTTGTTCCTCAAGGAACATTTGTAGCAACCACTCAAATAACGGCTAAAATCACCTTAAAATTATAGCAAAAGGGAATTGTTTGTCAATAGTGACAAAAAATAATATAAATTACTGAATTTGTCAATATTAAACAATAAAATATTTAATATTAGCTAAATTATGTGTCCTTGCCAGGAATTGAACCTGGATCTAGAACTTAGGAGGTTCTTGTTCTATCCGTTGAACTACAAGGACGAAAATTGCCTAAAAAATGAGCTAATAATCGACTTATTTATTCTACCCCATGAATTTAATTATTTCAATCTTTTCCTTTGACATTCACCCTTTATTAACCTAAAATAGAGCTATAAGCAATCTTCTTATTTATTTATATCCAAACCATATGTTCAACAAAGAAGGCAAACTCGAAAAATTCAAAGACGCCGAAACAATTATTGGCGCCTCTATTAAGGTCAAGGGTAATTTCCAAGGGCAGGGAAACATTATTGTAAAAGGTGCCCTGGAAGGATCCCTAAAAACTGACGCCAACCTGTTTATCGGCGATCGCGCTAAGGTCGTTGCCAACGTCGAATCAAAAGACGCTATGATCAACGGCGAGGTTAGGGGTAATATTAAAATTCATGGCTTTCTTTCTTTAGGAGGAACCGCTAAGGTTTTTGGCGATATTCAATATGCCGAACTATCAATCGAAAAGGGTGCCAGTGTTAATGGTCAGCTTCTAATGATCGTTGATGAAAAGCGTCGCGGAGAAAGCAAGAGAGTCGAAGAAAAAAACGAAGAATCAGAAAAATAAAAAAAGATTTTCTGCAACTCTATGCACGTCTACATCTACGACGAATATTTAAATAAGACTAAGTATAATCGTGCTATCAATCGCCTCGAAATTCGCTTAACCGACTTAGGATTAAATGGTAAAATAATTCGTCTGGGGGGAATAAAAAACATCAAAGGAACTATTCAGAATGAAATCAAGCTTGGAGCAAAAACAATTATTGCCGTCGGTAATAATCAGACGGTCAATAAAATTATTGGAGCAATTATTGATACCGAAATATATGGCGATTTCCAGAAAAAAACCTTGCTCGGCTTAGTTCCCATCGGCGACGATAATTCCATCGCGGCTTCTTTTGGTATTAAAAACGTTGATGAAGCTTGCAATATTCTCCTCGCCAGACGCGTTGAAAAAATTGATTTAGGTCTTGTTGGCAACTATTATTTTCTTAATCACGCTTCTATTCAAAGCCTAAACACCATTCTAGAAATAGATGACTATTCTTTGGAAATTACTGAAAGGGGAGAGGTAAAAATAATTAACCTTCTCAGCGATCACAAGGAAAAAATAAAATCCAACCCTCACGATGGAAAATTGGACGTTCTAATTCGCACCAAGAAAAAAGATGAGTCGATTATTACTGTCAAAAAATTAAAAATTATCAACCCTGAAGAAAAGCTAATCGTTGACGGAGTTGTAGAGGTATCCACTCCGGCAGAAATTGGAATTATGCGCGATAAGGTTAATGTTATTGTTGGTAAAGACAGGCTTTTTGAATAGTTTTCTCTAAACAAAAAAGACCGACTTAAACGGGTAGGCAAGAAAATTTCTTCTAGGCACTTTCGAGCGCGATGCCGGAAAAATCCTAGCAAGAAAATCCCCATGCTTGTCGTGCCTGACCCGTTTAAAGCGGTCTTTTAAGTTATCAGTTTACCGACTATATAACATATCATAAGTATATTGAGTTGTCAATAGTTTTATCCACATTTTACTCACAATAAAAAACCCTCTAATTTAGAGGGTTTTTTATTTAAATATTAGCCTTTTATATTAAACCTTAATAACTACTGGCAAAACCATCGGACGACGCTTGGTGGAGTTGAATAAGAACTGCCCAATATCGTTTCTAATTTTATTTTTTAGATACTCATCGTCAGCCGCGGTCATCGGATTTTTATCTTTAACGATTTTTTTCACCTTAACCCTAGTCTTTTCAATTAAATCACGATTTTCCTTCATATAGACAAAGCCTCGGGAAATAATATCGGGATTACCAATAATTGATCCTGTCTTTGAATCAATTGTCGCAATAATCACAATCATGCCATCATCAGACATTAATCTTCGATCACGCAAAACCACCTCCGAAACATCGCCAACACCCAAGCCGTCTACCATTACATAATCAGTATTAGCTTTTTCCTTTAATAGCACCGGCTTAGCGTTTCTTTGAAACTTTAAAATATTGCCATTATCCAGAACTTTCACCTGTTCCTCGCGGAAACCATTACGAAGAGCTAACTTCTTTGCCTCAACTAACATATAGTGATTAGCATAAACGGGCAGAAAATAGTCTGGTTTAATTTGCAAAAGGATGTTCTTAATATCTTCAGCATTAGCGTGTCCACCTGAATGAACATCCATAATACTACTATGAATAACGTTATCACTTAAACGATAAAGTTGATCCTTGATCTTCTGAATTGATCTTTCGTTTCCAGGAATAACCGAGGAAGAGAAAATAACAACATCAGACTTCTTAATCGTTACTTGACGATGGTTGCCATTAACAATTCGGGAAAAAACCGCATTAGGCTCCCCTTGTGCGCCCGTGCAAATGATTACCACCTTGTTTTCAGGGTAATTATGAATGCTTTCGATGGGAATAAGGGTGTTTTTATGGGCAGGAATATAACCAAGCTCTTGGGCGATGCGCACATTCATCTTCATGCCATAACCATCAAGGGCTACCTTTTTTCCAATTTTTTCACAATAAGACAAAAGACTGCCCACTCTTTCAAGTT
>CAYPWC010000080.1:0-2864 GCA_964414335.1 uncultured Gammaproteobacteria bacterium
TTAACCGCCGCAATGTTAGCCGTTTTCTCCGCTAAAGGGATGAAAGCGTCTCACAAGGGGGTTAATGAAATCGATGCCGCTCCAGAAGAGAAGGCTCGTGGTATTACCATCGCGACCGCGCACGTTGAATATGAATCTGAAAAGAGACATTATGCGCACGTTGATTGTCCGGGACACGCCGATTATGTTAAGAACATGATCACTGGTGCTGCCCAAATGGATGGCTCTATCTTAGTGGTATCCGCTACTGATGGCCCGATGCCGCAAACTAGAGAACACATCTTATTAGCTCGTCAGGTAGGCGTTCCTTATATTATCGTCTTCTTGAACAAGTGCGATATGGTTGAGGATAAGGAATTAATTGATTTAGTCGAAGAAGAAATTCGCGACTTACTCAAGAAATATGAATTCCCAGGTGACACTACTCCGATCATCCGTGGTTCTGCTTTGAAAGCTTTGGAGAACCCGAACGGTCCGGATGCTGAACCGTTAATGCAATTAATGGAAGCTTTGGATAACTATATTCCTGAGCCAACTCGTGATATTGATCACCCTTACTTAATGCCGATTGAAGATATCTTCTCCATTGAAGGTCGTGGTACCGTTGTTACTGGCCGTATTGAAAGAGGTATCATTAAAGTTGGTGATGAAGTGGAAATCGTTGGTTTAATGGATACCAAGAAAACTACCGTTACCGGTATCGAAATGTTCAATAAGCAGCTCGATGAAGGTCGCGCTGGTGATAATGCTGGTATTTTACTTCGGGGTACTAAGAAAAATGAAGTTGAACGTGGACAGGTTTTATGTAAGACCGGTTCTATCACTCCGCACACTGAATTCACCGCGGAAGTCTATGTCTTATCCAAGGAAGAAGGTGGCCGTCACAAGCCGTTCTTCAATGGTTATAAGCCACAGTTCTATTTCAAGACCACCGATGTTACTGGTGATATCACTTTGCCAGCTGGCACCGAAATGGTTATGCCCGGCGACACTGTTAATTTGACTATCAAATTAATTGCCCCGATCGCTCTTGAAGATAAACAGAAGTTTACCATTCGTGAAGGCGGACGCACTGTTGGTGCGGGCGTAGTCACTAAGATTTTGAAGTAAATCAATACTTTGCCCCGTTCTTTTCTAAAGGACGGGGTTGTAGTGTTAATTTAAAAATTTAATTATGTCCGAAAACAAAAAAGAAGTTAACGAATTCAAACAAAGAATCAGAATCAAGATCAAGGCTTTTGATCATAAGATTATTGATCAATCCACGAAGACTATCGTCGAAACGATTGAACGCAGTGACGCTCAATTTTTTGGCCCGATTCCGCTTCCGACGGAAAAGCGAAAATATACAGTTAATCGCTCAACTTTCGTGCACAAAGATGCGCGTGATCAATATGAAATGCGTATTCACAAGCGCATGATTGATATTATCGATCCGACGGCTAAAACCATCGAAGATTTGACGAATTTAAACCTGCCAGCGGGGGTTGACGTGGAAATAAAAATGTAGTAGTATAAAAAAGTAATATATTAGTTAGCTAGAGGAAGGTTAAATAACTCTGTTATTTTAGAAAGTGTTTAACCAAATATTAGCTAAAATTTGGAGGTAAATCAGTTAAAAAAATAATCAACAAGGCAAATAACCGGAGTGTTATTTTTGGAGTTTATTTTTGAACTGGTTTCGAGCCAGTTTTTTGTTTAAAAGAAGACCAATATGAAATTTATTTTAGGAAAAAAATTAAGCATGACTCAAGTTTGGAATGATGATAAGGTTATTGCCGTTACTCCGGTACTAGCTGGTCCTTGTGTCGTTACTCAAGTTAAGACTAAAGACCGGGATGGTTATGAAGCTTTACAGCTTGCCTATGGAACCAGAAAGGCGAAAAATATTAAAAAGCCGCAACTTGGTCAAGTAAAGGATTTGGATATTAAACCGGCTCATGTCCGTGAATTTAGAACTGAAGATGTCAGCCAGGTGAAACGGGGTGATGTTGTGAGCGCAGAAACTTTCGCTGCGGGCGATATTATTAATGTGACAGGCACCTCTAAAGGTAAGGGTTTTCAGGGTGTTGTTAAAAGACACGGTTTCCGTGGCTTTAGAAAAACTCATGGTAATAAAGATCAGGAAAGAATGCCTGGTTCCATTGGTCCTAAAGGGCCAGCTCATGTTTTCAAGGGAACAAGAATGGGCGGTCGCATGGGTGGCGAAAGAGTCACTACCACTAATTTAGAAATTGTTTCCGTTGACGCTTTAAATAATTTAATCTACGTCAAAGGTTCAGTCCCGGGAGCCGTTAATGGTTTAGTAATGATGACTGGTAGTGGCGAATTGAAGCTTAACTTGGTTAAAGAAGCGCCAGTAGCCGCTCCTCAAGAAGAAGTAGTAGCTGAAGTTAAAGAAGAAGTAAAAGTAGAGGCGGAAGTTAAGGAAGAGGTTAAAACCGAAGCGGCTCCGGAAGAAACTCCGGACGAAGTGAAAGCCTAAAGTAATAAGTAATTGATTATCATATGTCATTAAAGATAAAAGTCTACAACCAAGCTGGCGAAGCGGTCAAAGATTTGGAGCTCGCGGCCAATATTTTCGGAGTTCAACCGAATAATGAATTATTGCATCAAGCGGTCGTCACCCAAATGGCTAATGCCCGTCAGGTGCTAGCCCACACTAAAGATCGCAGTGAAGTTTCCGGCGGCGGTAAGAAACCGTGGAAGCAGAAGGGTACTGGTCGCGCTCGCGTCGGCTCCAGCCGGTCTCCGATTTGGATTGGCGGTGGCGTCACTTTTGGTCCGACTAAAGATCGTAATTTCAAAAAGAAGATCAACCAAAAGATGAAGCAGAAGGCCTTATTTATGGCTTTATCTGATAA
>CAYPWC010000081.1:0-2860 GCA_964414335.1 uncultured Gammaproteobacteria bacterium
GTTCCTTATCAAGCGCCTGAGCTAAAGAAATCCTCGCGGTTTTATCAGCTAGCGCCTTGTCTTTATTATAATTAAAGAATAGGGAAATTATTTGAGGACGAACCAACTCATGAAGCAATAGGGAATCTTGAGCTAAAATTTCTTGACGTTCATTAAAAGGCAAATATCCGAGACCATCGATTTGATTATCATTTAAAGCTTTAATTGCCTCCGAATAGTTAACAAAGAATTTAAACTTTAAACGAGCTAAATAAGGGGTTCCACTATAATAGTTGCCATTAGCCACTAAATTATATTCCTTTAAGTCGCCTTCTTTGCTTTTAAGCAAAGATTTAAACTTATACGGCCCGGAACCAACTGGCTTCAAGTTTAACTCTGATAAGGCGGCAGAACCAGGATTAACATTGCTCCAAATATTCTTAGGCAAAATACCAAATGTCAAAACTTCCAAAAAGGGAGCATAGGGAGAGGCTAACGTAATCTTTAAATTTAAATCATCAATTTTTTCAACCTCAACGCCACTAAAATTAGCTCTTAAAGGTGAGCGGTATTCTGAATTTTTAATGGCTTCGATAGTAAAAATAACATCATCAACGCTTACCTTGTCGCCATTATGCCAATAGGCGCCGTCTTTAATGGCAATTAAATATTCTCGATTATCATTAACTGTGTAGCTTGCCACTAAATCATTAACTAAAATGCCGTCTTGATTATATTTAAATAAGCTAGAATAAATTAAACGGCTTAAATCGCTGTCCACATCGCGATTAACCGCATACAAAGGGTTAATCGTTTTTGGATAACCAACCACGCCTTCAATATATTCTCCTCCGGCAACCGGAGCATATTCTAAATGTTTTTTAAAAAAAACTACCCCGAGATAAATAGCGTTAATAAAAATAAGCAATAAGCAAATTTTTATTATTCGATATTCTTTAGGATTAAGAAACTTTTTCAAATGTTTTAGTTGGTCACCGCTAGGGATCTTTCGTGGTGATAGCGCATACACTAAGCGCTTATCCGCTTCTTCATGATTAAATCTTTTTCCCTTTGACATGCTAAAAAAGGCGAGGGCTAAGCGGACTCGTTTCCAAATTAAAATAATTTTAGTTTTAAGTGAGTTCACAATTAACTTAACTTATATGGTCGTTAGCCTTTAAAGAAAACGCCTAAAGATAAGAGTATGAAAATGGCCGCTAAAACAATAGTTGCCATAAAAAGTTTTTTCTCTAAACCGCGTTTAGTCAAATATACTCCACCGGAACCACCGAAAACGCCGCCCAAACCTGCTCCGCGATTTTGCATTAAAATCGCTAGCATTAATAAGACGGCTACTACTATTTGGGCAATTTTGATCCAAAACATAAGATTATTTTTTGATCTTATTAATAAGGGCTGTTAATGCTTCCTTATTATTAACCGCTAAATCAGCCAGAATCTTACGATCTACCTCAACTTTATTTTCCTTTAACAAGTTAATAAAGCGAGAGTATGATAAATCGTGTTCACGAACAAAAGCGTTAATCTTAATCTGCCATAAAGAGCGCATTACTCTTTTTTTCTTGCGGCGATCAACATAAGAATGAGCGCCAGCTTTGGTGCGAGCAGTTTTAGCAAGCTTAATTAATTTTTTACGACCCCATTTATAACCTTTAACCGCTTTTAACAGTTTTCGTCTCTTTTTTACATGGGTCATTCCACGTTTTACTCTAGGCATATGTTCAATTACAAATAATGATTAATTATATGGGGTTAACATGTGGATAGTTTTGGCCAAAGTTTTGGTCGTTTTAATATCCAAACGCTTCTTGCGAGTAGCATTACCAGTATCGCGAGAATTAAAATGGTCCTGACCGCCCTTGCGTTGCAATAGTTTTTTGGTAGCGGTTTTCTTAAAGCGCTTTACAGTCGCTTGATGGGTCTTTATTTTTGGCATAGTTTTCAGATTAAAAAAACAGGCAAACACCTGAATTCAACGGTTTTTTACTTTTTATTGATCAATATAATAGTAAATCTTCCCCCTTGATTTGTCAAGGGCTGCTCGATTTCAACTACTAAATTAGGGTTGGCCTGTAATTTGGCCGCAAAACCCTTAATTATTTCTGCCGCTTTTTGCATATATTGCCTTTCTCGGCCGCGGAGAATTAGCTCTACTTTAATTTTATTATCTTTCGCTAAAAATTTTTCTGCCTGCAAAAGGCGCATTTCTTGATCGTGCTCACTAATTCTAAATGTCAGGCGAATATTCTTGGTTTCCACCTTCTTTTGCTGCATTTTCTGTTTATGAGCTTGTTTTTCGCGTTCATACTTAAGTTGGCCTAAATTAACGATTTTTACTACTGGAGGATTAGCCTTCGGATTAACCTCTACTAAATCCAAATCTGCTTCCTGGGCTTTTTCAAGAGCATCGCCAATCGACATTATCCCCAAAGCTTCATTATTTTCATCAATTACAAAAACTTCCGGAACTCTAATCTGATGATTAGCTCTAAATGTTGGTTCTTCCTTTCTTTCAACTCGATGGAATTTAATACGCATTGTTTTAATAGATTTTAATTCTTTCTTATGTTTCCTTTATATCTTAAAAACCCTGAAAAGTCAAACAAAAAAGGCTAAAAGGGCGGGGTCTTGACATCTGTTTTTTATTAGTATAAAATAAGGTTATTAAAAATTAAAACAGAATATTTAATGAAAACAAGATATTTTTTATATCTCTGTTTTTTTCTGTCTATTTCGAACGTTAAAAAATGAATAGCAAACAATCATGGTGATGGTTAATTTTGATGCTAATTGGCATCAATTCGGAAAAAAAATATTTTGTCCGTTTTTAAAACGGAATCACATATCAATAGAAACATTT
>CAYPWC010000082.1:0-1693 GCA_964414335.1 uncultured Gammaproteobacteria bacterium
CTTTGGGTGATAAAGAGGATTTAAATCCACCTCGGCCCATCATTCTTCGTCCGCACCAAAACATTCTTTCTCCGCTAGCACAGCGGCCCATTCCGCGACCGGTTTGCGGTCCTTGGCCTGTTGGACCAGTTCCATTCATTCTTGGCATAAATTTATTATTAATATTTTTATAACGACAGGTCGACCTTTATCTCTGTCTATTATGAGTATATACCCATAATAATTAAACGTCAACAAATTTTTACCCACCTCTCAATTTCCCCAATAATTTCGTTAAAATTTTGCCAAATTTCCGACCTTAAGACTATAAAAAAAGAGAACTAGTGCTTGCTAGTTCTCTTTTACGTTTGTGAAGATAACTATTTATGTCTTAGCCACCTCTCTTCAAAAATTTGCTTAATCGTTTTTACCACTTCTAAATTTTCAATAATTATCGCCTGATTAACATCAAATAAGATAATCCGCACAAATAAAGCGGTAGCATCAATTGAACAGTTGGATGAATAAGTCTCATGCGGTATTGATTTAAAAATTTGTCCAAAGTTTTTATCGGTTTTACGAAACTCTTTTAAAGTTCCATGCTCTGGGGCAAACCCCCTTAAAACAACTTCGTAGCGGCTCATCGTTTCCCGCCAACGATGAGAAATCTCTAATAATCTGGGCGAGATTTTTTCGGCCTTAGCGAAGAAACCAACAATCTCTGTCTTTTTTAATTTTTCAGCATGGTAAAAAAGCGCTTCTTCGATGCCCCCTTCTCCCTCATAATATTTTACCGAGATCTTATTTTCCTTCTTCTGGATAGCTTTTATTTCTGAAAGCATGTCATAGGCTTTTTTGGCCTTATATAGTGATTCCCGAAAAAAATCATCCGGATCCTTGGCGATAAAGACGGCTCTCTTAGCGTGGGGGATTTTTAGGACTAACTCTTTTTCTCTAAGAACATCAAGCAAAATATAAATTGTTGGCCGCTTTAATTTAGTCTGACGAGCAATTTGCATAACTGTTGCTTCACCAATTTCTAATAAAGCGATATAAACGCTCGCTTCTTTCTCAGTTAAGCCCAGGTCTTTGAGGGCATTATTAATATTCATAGAATGAAAACAAAATAGTTATAAACAACCAATAATTATTACTATAGTAATTATAGCAATCTTTAAATAAAGTGTCAATAATTATGACAACAATATTTAAAGTTACTATAAATACCAATGTTTTAGGGTTTTTTTCTATATTTTTATGTAATAAATATTGACTTATTATTGACCATAATGCTATTTTATGGTATTATACTGGTATCAGTAAATGGGTTAACAACGAACTTTAAAAACAAAAAATATGAGAAAGATTGAATCTATTGACTATTGGTATTATCTAATGACAAACTCCAGCGAACCAGCTAAACAGGCTAAGCTAATAAAGGGCATGATCGCTTGCCTCCTTAATGAGTCTCCCGCTCTCTGCTCCCTCATTCTAGAAAGAGCCTGTAATCTTGACTGTCTCCACTGTTTCTTTAAAAAAGAATTTTCATCAGCCAAAATTTCTAGAGAAAACGCGCTGGAAGACAAAATTTCAAAAATTGTCTCCCAGCTACCAAAACAGGCCTCAGTTATTCATGAAGGAAGAATTCTAAAAAATTGGCATTTGCCAATTCTAAAAAGACCTAGGAATGAAATAGAAACAGCACTACTTTTCG
>CAYPWC010000082.1:1703-1990 GCA_964414335.1 uncultured Gammaproteobacteria bacterium
ACATAAAAAGACTTAAAGAAAAAAGAAGCGACCTGAGTTTTGGCCTGATAGATAACGGTTCTTATCTCCTTCAAAAAAACAGCCTGATAGAAAATAATTTTCTATTCGACTGGATTGATATTTCTGTAGACGGACCCGAAAGTATCCATAACTGGCAGCGCCAAAACGACAATGCTTTTAAAATGGCAATAACTGGTCTAAAAGAAGCTAGAAAATACACTGCTCCTAAAAACAAAGGGGGCAAAGTTACTTCTCTATTCACTGCCACTAGCATTAATTGTCACTAT
>CAYPWC010000082.1:2000-2776 GCA_964414335.1 uncultured Gammaproteobacteria bacterium
TCACTATTTATCGGAAACCGCCCGCCTGTTAATGAGCGAGCAGCTAATCGATGAATTTCATATCACTCCAGCGTCTGCAGTTTCTTCTAAAAACGAGGAGGTTGTTATGAAAGATGGAGATTGGCTTGCCTTCTGGAAACAATTCAAGAAAACAAAAGAAATCGGCGCTAATTACGGCATCGAAGTCTATCTCAAGATTTACAAACTTGAAGACTTAATTAAATTAACAACCGCCGTTGGGCTGTCTGAATTTCTTAAGAATTTCAACGATGAAAAAACTATTAGAGTCGACCGGGGCAGTATCAGCTTCATAATCGACGGCCTAAGAGTCCTTTATATCCCTCTTAGCATTTGTTCTTCAGAAACTTTCATTATTGATGCTGATGGTAAATATCGCTTAGCCTATTCCATTGAATATACCCTCTCTGAACTGAACACTGGCCGAGATTTAAAAGGAAATGATATTTCTGCCTACACAGTTTCAGAAATTAATGAAGACTCCTCCTTTAGGGCGCTGTATAAAAAGGGGGCGAGACAGTGGCTAGCAAATTTTGGCCTTAAAAACCTTGAACAAGAAATTTATTTTTTTAGAAATAAATCGTAAATGGGTGTCGTAAACCCAAAGTATTAATCCCTAAAAATTAAAAGCATGGCAGGTGCTAACACTGGTAGCAAGGGTACTCAGCAAAACCCAAAACCGGTTAAAAAACCGACTACCAAACCAAAAGAAAAGAAATAAGCTGGACTTGACTCTTACAAGCCTTTGACGATTGTCA
>CAYPWC010000083.1:0-2682 GCA_964414335.1 uncultured Gammaproteobacteria bacterium
AGCGGCGGTGAGTGTACCGTTATATTCTTTAGCGTAGTTGTTTAAAGCGTTAGCCTGAGAGACAAATAAAAAAGCCCCGCAAATTAAAAAAACGGTTAAAAGATTTTTGAATTTTAGTCCTTGATAACGGGACATTAAAATAAATTTTCTTGAAACTTTCTGATAGTTAAATTATATCATTTTTCAGCTACCTTGCCAAGAAAAAACCACACTCAAGGGGTGGTTTAAAAATGATTAGGTTTTGAGGCTACATCCGGAGTTCAACGCTTCTTTTTGTGCGGTTAAAATCTCCAATGGATTTGAAGATAATGGGATAGAAATGAGTGTAGTATATGGAGTAGCTGGCACCGGTTTCTAGCGTCCCAGAAAGAACCTCGGTATCAAACGATGGCTCTGGCCTGGACCAACCGTTACGGCGTAGTTCCCAAAGCAGTCTTTCCGCTCCTCCTTCGGCAGCGAAATAGGCTTTAGTGGATTGTGACTGAACGCCGGCGGCTTTAATGCCCACGAGAATAATATAGGAGCCGCTAAGAGCTACCACTAACATACCAGCTAGAATAAACATGGTGAGCGCTAAAGCGCTCCCGGGCTGTTTAGGAAAAAAGAAGGGTTTTATTTTTTTTAACAAATTACTTATCATACTACTCTTTATAATATCTGGAGGTGATACTAGTCTGCAGCGTCATCGCTGAACTAAACTGGGCGCCCCCTAAAGCCTCGGCATTTAAATTAATGGTGACCATCGCCTGAGTGGAAGAAGCGACTTCATTGATGATAAACTGAAGCGAATTCATTTTTATCTTCTGGGGAGAGATAAAGTCGGAGACAGTTCCACTCCCTGCTTGGCGACTAATTTTAAAGCGCCGATTATCCCCATCATTTTCTAGAAAATAGCGGACGCATTCGCCGTAGTAGTTCTTGAAAAAAAGCGTATCGCCTAGCGCATTTGGGGCAACGGCAAAAACGGTGTTGTCGGGCACGTCTGGACAAACACCTTCATCTTTCTGGGCCATTCTAATTTCCTTGGAAGTCAGTTCTAAAAAATATTTCAAACTTTCCTGAACATTCTGAGTGGCAATCGCACTGCGTTGACCATCAATTGATAGTTTAAAAATACTCGTTACCGACAGAATGATAACCGAAAATAAAGCGACGGAAACCATCACTTCCATGAGGGTAAAGGCGGATAAATTGTTCTTTCTAATACCAATCATAAAGGAGAGTATCTAAGGAATAGACATAATCACGACCGTGATCAGTCCAATAAATATTTGCTCTTACCACTAGTCCGCCATCAGTGGCGTCAGAGAGAGAAATAATCCGAGAAAAATAATTAGCCGGAAGTGGCAAACTAGGGTTAGAGCTAGCATTGTAGTAGAAACCAAGGCTGTCTTGATTTAAATTACCATCGGCGCGCACGACAGCGGGATGCGGAGTGAAGTCAAGGTAGTCCATGTAGTAATCACCGCTCGCTAAATTAGTTCGCCAACTACGACCATTGCGCCAGTTAGTATCTCTCACCCCTCTTATCATCTCAATCCCCTCTTGAGCAAGTTGATAGGCAATTAGAGTGTCTTTATTCAAACTCTGACTCTGAATGTTTTGGGTAATTAAAGATAAAACGCCAACCATTCCCAAAGACACCACTAAAAGAACGGTAATCACTTCGATCAGGGTAAATCCGGGGCGATTAAGCGTTTCATATTTAGTTTTAGTACGACGAAAAAAATTCATAATTAATCAATAACTTCAACTAGTCCCAAAAAATTAACTCTCACCGTCTTAATAGCCGCTTCCCTTTGCTCCCGTACTTTAATTAAAATCTCCGTTGAAGTGGAAACGCCGTTATAGATATTTGTTTTGGGGTCAGGCGGAAGAAAAGTGACGTTAGCCATTGTCGTTGTTGCCACTCCACCCAAAGTCAAAGAGTCTAAAACTATTCCCGGAGGAAATTTAATTATTCTCGCTCCCAAATCAACCACCCCTTCCCCCTCATCATAGCGCATATAGCCATAGTCCGCCTCCCAAATTTGTCCTGGCTCATTACTGGCCGGACGGTTCAAATCGGCGAAGATAACATATTGATCGGGATAGTTTAAATCAAAATTAACGCCCCAACCGCCGGCCGGCACCTCAGTACCATATTTAACTAGACCCAGAGTATGATTCTGGGCGGTATGCAAATTAGCCACCACTTCTTGGGTGGTCATAATGAGATCGGTCCGTTTATTGCTCGATTTATAGTTAGCGATAAAAAGCGAAGTGATAATTACAATCAAAGAAATGCTGGTAACCATTTCGAGAAGAGTAAATCCGGGTTTAACCGGTAAACTACTTCGCTTTAATTTCGCGCCAAATTGGTAAGTCATAATTTATCCTCAAAATAGTTGAAGTGCTGCAATAATAATTATCTAAATCCATTACCCGAACAGAAACCGTGGTGCCGGTAGCCAGATTAAAGACGATGGAGGTGGTAGCGGTGGTTGTTCCTGGGAAGAAAATTGCTCCCGGATCATCGGTTTGCCATAAGTAGCGACAATTAGGTCCGGCACAAGATTGGGGTAAGTTAGGCGAAGCGGAGGTATAGTAGCGCGAAGAAAGCGCCGAGAACTCTGTGGTTGTGCCCACTAATACATTCTCCGGCGACCAGGTAAAGAAAGGATTCGGGAACTCATGCTTATA
>CAYPWC010000084.1:0-2565 GCA_964414335.1 uncultured Gammaproteobacteria bacterium
CCGACCACGCGAATCAACATAATTGCTAAAAGTCGTTCCCCGGTTCTTAATCGCTAATTTTATTAACCGATTAATTTCAGAAACTAGCTTAACTAGCTCCTTTTTGCTAACCTGACTGGCAATTCTCTCTGGCCTTATGTTGGCCGCAAAAAGCGCCTCATCGACATAAATATTCCCCAAACCCGCAATTAGTTTTTGGTTGAGAAGGGCGGCTTTAATAGCAATTCGACGGGACTTAAAAACTCTCTCTAAATATTCTGGAGCCAACTCCTTAGTCAAAGGCTCGGGACCATAACTGGTCTCTAAAATTCTTTTTAGCTCTGACCGGTCAACTAACTTCAAATAGCCAAACTTTCTCAAATCATTAAAATAGAGTCGCCCCCCATTTTCAAAATCAAAAATTGCTCGCGTCTGGCTATTGGGCAATTTCCCGCCCACCGACTTCTCCCAAGAACCATCGCTTAAACTATGGCCACCAACCACTCGCGCCTGTCTGGTTTCATAAATAAGCTGACCAGTCATTTTAAGATGAATTAGAAGAAACTGGCCACCATTAAGCGATAAAATAAGAAGCTTGCCACGCCGATCAATTTTCGTCAGCCTTTGGCCTAAAAGATTCTTTTTTAAAAAAGCCGCTGACGGCAGAGCGGATTTTGGGGACAGTATTTTGAGCGCCACAATCTTATGGCCAGTAAAGGCACTAAGGTCGCGCCTCACAGTTTCTACCTCTGGTAATTCCGGCATAACTAGAAAGACATTAAAACTACAATCACAATTGCCAGTGCCAGAAATAAAACGGCAAAAACCTTGATTAAGCTAAGGCCTAATTTGTCTCCATTAAAGATAGGCATATATGTGGGCCGAGTTGGATTCGAACCAACGAAGGCGTGAGCCAGCAGATTTACAGTCTGCCCCAGTTGACCGCTTTGGTATCGACCCTATTTTTAACAAACCTGGTCTTATGATAAAAAAAATATTAACACTTGTCAAACCAGGCAGATTAACTGTCCGGCGCCGTTAATATTTTAATTAGGTTATTTTATATTTAAAATCAAGAAACGGACTAGACCATAGGAAAGAAAAATGACCGCTAGTCCAATCGCTGACCAAACGATAATGTCCCGCCCCTTCTTCACTTTATCAGAACTGCCGCCAGAGGTCATCCAAGTAAGGCCACCGAAGACAAACATTAAAAGGGCTAATGACCCGACCACTCCTAAAACAGAATTAATGATTTTTCCAATTAACTCCTGCGGGGAGTTAATGCTACCTAGGGGATTCTCCAAGCAGGTTCCAGAAGGGCAAGGGTTAGTATTTGTCGCACTATTTCCCCCTTGATTATTATTAATACCCCCTGTCTGCGCACCAACAAAGTTAAATACCGCGAAGACGAAAAAAAAGACTAAAATAAAAGATAAAAGCTTTTTCATTTTGTTTAAAATATTAACTTATCTGCTTTTATTATACCATTTCTTCTGAAAATAAAAAAGGGGACAATTAATTGTCCCCTAATGTTTTAACTTTCGCCTTTTCTTACTCAACCACCCGAGCGGAGATAGTTATTGCTTCACCACTAAAAGATTTTACTTTATAGTAGCTATGCTCTTTATCTGGGATTGGAGCGCTAGATGGGTACTTTTTGCCATCGCTAGTGATTATTTCATAATCATTCTTCGGTGACGAAAATTTTATGGCTGACTTTTTGCAGTCTGGCGTTCCTATCCAAGGGGTTTCTTCTCCGGCCTCAAGGAAAAACACTCTAGTTTCATTTTCTAGAATGATTACCTCCTGGGAGCCAAAGGGTTTAAGATCTTCACTGTCTTCACTGTCTTTTCCTGACTTCTCTTTTTCTGTCCAACTGGAGTCCCAAGCAGCCTGAAAACCTTTTAGGGTATCAATGGCTTCTTGCTTTTTCCCTTCTTTAATTAGTCTGTCGTAATAAAGAATAAACTCTTTCTCGGCCAGCTTCTTGTTAGCCATCCAAATATCCTCAGCCTTAACTTGAGTTCTATCACCAAAGGCTTTAAAAACCGTTTGGTCAAAACGAGCTTTGAGTACCTGAATGTTGCTATAGGAGCGAGGAAAACTCGCTTCCCAATAAGCACTCGCCAGAGAAAGGATAAATAAGGCCGCTAAAATTAGAGCTAACGGCTTAGAACGCAGAGCGGTTGTTCCTCCAGTCGCGATATATTGGACTGCGAAGAAAAACAAAATCGCTCCCAGCATGAACCAAAAGTTTATACCGACGAACACCTTAAGCAAGATAGCGCCGACAATAACCATGGTGACAAAGAAGATTGATTTAAAAAATCCACCTTTGTCTTGATTTACTTGATTTCCCATTTTCTTAATTTTTTTCTGTTTTTCTTCTGGTACTAAAATATTTTTTTCATTACGGCCGGAATGACCGCGCCAATTACCCCGCCAACTAAATCTAATTTAAATAAAGTGGAGAGTGATGGGTTTGGGTTCTGGGCTGGGGCCACTGAAGACGCAGTTGAAGTTGGATTTACTGACGTCATTTCTGCAGTCTTACGGCTAACGCTATAGGAGCCAGCCATCTTG
>CAYPWC010000085.1:0-2521 GCA_964414335.1 uncultured Gammaproteobacteria bacterium
AAAAATATTCTTAAAACTACTCGCCGCGATATTCTCGTTGTTAATGAAGCCAAGGAAGAGAAGGCGAGATATTCCGGTCGCAACCTTAAAGGAGTGAAGGTAATTAATTTGGAAAATATTAATTTGGTCGATTTATTGAATTATAAAAATTTATTATTAACGGCGAAGGCGGTGGAAGTGATCACTAGCCGCTACCAGAAATAATCGTTTAACTACTAGAAAAATATGGCTTTATTTGGCAATAAAAAACCGGCACCAAGCGTCAAGAAAACAACCGCGAAGAAAGACGAGGCGCCTAAAAGCATGAGCGAGCTCTATAGCGAAGCCGCTGTTTCTACTGTTTCTTCTTCTAAAACTAAAGGAGCAGCTAAGAAAGTGAACGTTAATCAGGTTTTAGTGAAGCCGCTGGTTACCGAAAAGGCGACTAATTTAGGGGAACACAATAAATATGTTTTCGTTGTTTCTTTGAAGGCTAATAAGATTTCGGTGGCTAAAGCCGTGGAAGCGACTTATGGCGTTAAGCCGGTGAAAGTTAATCTGTCTAATGTGAGCGGCAAGAAAGTGGCTCGCGGTAAAGTTCGTGGTCAGAGAAAAGACTGGCGCAAAGCGATTGTTACTCTACCCGCTGGCCAGACGATTAAAATTTACGAAGGCGTTTAATTAGCAAG
The DNA here is from genome assembly GCA_964414335.1 of uncultured Gammaproteobacteria bacterium. Taxonomy (GTDB): domain Bacteria; phylum Patescibacteriota; class Patescibacteriia; order Patescibacteriales; family UBA12465; genus UBA12465. The sequence goes on from CAYPWC010000085.1 coordinate 669, forward strand.
CGTTTAAATTATTTGAATATATGGGAATTAAAAAAGTAAAAGCAAATACCCCCGGAAGACGTGAAGCGACTTTTGATGATTTTAAAGATTTAACTAAGTTCACTCCGGAAAAAAGATTAATCGTGATTAAGAAGAAGCGAGGTGGTCGCAACAGCCAAGGCAAAATTACCGTTCGTCATCAAGGCGGCGGAGCCAAGCGTTTTGTCCGCTTAGTAGATTTTAAGCGCGATAAGTTTAACATTCCAGCAACTGTAGCGGCGATTGAATATGATCCGACCAGAGGAGCAAGAATTGCCTTGCTTCATTATGCTGATGGTGAAAAGCGCTATATCATTTCTCCGGTTGGTCTAACTGTTGGGGAGAAAGTGTTGAGCTCTCAGGATTTAATTGAACTGAAAACCGGTAATGCCTTACCAGTAAAATTCGTTCCTGCGGGAATGGCCGTTAGTGCGGTTGAACTAGAACCAGGTCAAGGAGCGAAAATTGCTCGTGGCGCTGGTAACATCGTTTATGTCATGGGTGTGGAAGGAAAATATGCGCAGCTTAAAATGCCGTCTGGAGAAATTCGCAAAATCAAAAAAGATTGTCTATGTACCATTGGTCAAGCGAGTAATCCTGATAAGCGTCATGTTTCTTTAGGGAAAGCTGGTCGCAGTCGTCACTTGGGTATTCGCCCGACCGTTCGTGGTACCGCGATGAATCCAGTTGATCATCCTCATGGTGGTGGTGAAGGTAAACAGTCAATTGGTTTACGTCATCCGAAGACCCCTTGGGGTAAACCGGCTCTAGGTGTGAAGACCAGACGTAAGCATCCAAGCGATCGTCTGATCGTCAAGAGACGCGCGAAGAGAAAATAATTCGTAATTAGTAATTATAAAGATAAAAGATATATGTCCAGAAGTTTAAAAAAAGGACCATACATAAACCTCCGCCTCGTGAATAAGGTGAAAAACCTGAAACCAGGCGAAAAGACCGTGATCAAGGTTTGGGATCGCGCGGCCACAATTACTCCGGAAATGGTGGGTTTTACTTTCGGTGTTCATAACGGCAAGACTCATTTGCCTGTTTACGTGGTAGAGAATATGGTCGGTCATCGTTTAGGAGAATTTTCGCAAACCCGTAAGTTTGTTAGTCATGGCGGTAAGATGGCTAAAGCCCAAGCTGCTGATAAAAAATAATTTGCATATATATGGAAGTAAAAGCCAGTTTAAAACATTTGAGAATGTCACCGCGGAAAGCGCGGTTAGTGATTGACGTTATTCGCCGGATGCCGGTCAACTTAGCTTTGGATCAACTTAAGTTTATCAACAAGAAAGCCACTGATCCGGTAGCCAGTTTGATTAAATCAGCCATTGCTAATGCCGTTAACACCTACAGCCTCGAAGCTGACAATTTGTATATTAAAGAAATCCGTTCTGATGAAGGTGTGATGCTGAAGCGGTGGATGCCGCGAGCTCATGGCCGGGCCACTTCTATTAGAAAGCGCGGTTGCCATTTGAATTTAGTGCTAGCGGAAATTAAGGCTAGTGGCGAAAAGGAAAAGAAAGTCGTCAAAGTCGCCGATCCGGTAAAACTGGAAAAACTTGCGGCCGAAAGCGCTAAGGCCACTAAAGCTCCGAAAGAAGCGAAAGCCACTAAGAAAGTCGCGGGCGAAAAAGAAATTGTTGACCCGAGAATGGAAGGCCGAGGGACTCACGCTAAAGTCGAGGGTGGTAAAGGTTTCTCTAGCAAAATGTTCAGACGGAAGTCAGGTTAAAATATATTTGGTAATTAAATTGATTATTAATACATATGGGTAAAAAAGTAAATCCGAAAATTCTACGCATGGGCATCACCAAGACTTGGGCCTCGGT
>CAYPWC010000086.1:0-882 GCA_964414335.1 uncultured Gammaproteobacteria bacterium
ACTAGCTGAGAAAATACTTTAAAGCCAAAAGACTGATGTTAAATCAGTCTTTTTTATTTCTATAAAATATTAGTATTTAGATATCAGACTTTTTAAACATATGAGCGCCACTTTCTTCATAGCCAGCGCTGGAGATTTCAATGAAGTCGGCTTTACCCCTTAGGGCTTCAATGTTGTCAGCGCCGACATAGGTCATGCCTGAAGCAAGACCGCCTAGGTAGCGATGAACGATTTTGGCAATACCACCACGACTGGGGACTAAAGTTGCTTCACCTTCAGCATGAACTTCCTCAGTTACTTTTTGGCCGTCTAATTTCAATTTTTTGACAGTGGCTAAAAAGCTGGCCATGCCGCGATATTCTTTATATACTTTTCCGTCTTCTTTGGTAATTAATTCTCCCGGGGTTTCATCGGTTCCGGCAAACATGGCGCCACTCATGACTGTATCTGCTCCCGCGCCAATGGCTTTAGTGAGGTCACCTGGGCATTTAATTCCGCCGTCAGCACAAACTGGCACGCGACCTTGGGTGGCTTCATAGACGTCCATAATGGCTGTAATTTGGGGGACACCAGCGCCAGTCATAATTCTGGTGGTACAAGCTGATCCTGGGCCAATGCCGACTTTAATGGCGTCGGCATGTTTACTGATAAAATATTCGGCAGCATCTTTAGTGGCGACGTTACCAACCATGACATCAATCTGGGGATAGTTGGTTTTTAGATAGTCTAAAGTTTTACCCGTTCTTTTGGAATGTCCATGAGCGACATCAAGCACGAGGATATTAACTCCGGCAGCGCTCAGGGCGGCGACCCGGTCTTCATAGTCTTTTACCCCAATGGCGGCGGCGGCGATGAGTCCCTGGGCTTTTACTTTTTTCACTT
>CAYPWC010000086.1:892-2470 GCA_964414335.1 uncultured Gammaproteobacteria bacterium
GAAAACGGTGAATAACGCCGAGCCCTCCGAGGCGACCTAAGGCAATGGCCATTTCGCTTTCACAAATAGTATCCATATTGGCGGCGATAATAGGGATGTCGAGGCGATAGTTTTTAGTGACCCTGGTTTCGAATTTAACGTCCCGACGAGAGACAATTTTATTATATTTGGGAGAAATGAGAACGTCGTTAAATGAATATCCTTTAGCAATTATTCTAGCCATATAGTGATAGTTAATTATTAATACCGTCATTACTATATCGCGCGCTCAGTCTATTGTCTAGAGATTTCTTTTTTATTTCCAATTTTTTCTTGTTTTTTCTTCCATTTTATGCTAAAATTGCGCTAGTAAAAATTAATTATTTAAGGGGCTAATTTGTCTTAATAGTTAGCTCTCACTATTAATAAAAAATATGAAAAAAACTCTTCTTATCATTTTAGCAGTCGTCGTTATTATTGGCGCTTGGTTCTGGACTTCATACAATAAGCTCGTAACCAGAAGCGAGCAGGTAGATAATGCTTGGGCACAAGTAGAGACTCAGTATCAAAGACGATTTGACTTAATTCCTAATCTTGTCGCCTCAGTTCAAGGAGCGATGAATCAGGAGCAGAAGATTTTCGGTGATTTAGCGGCCGCTCGGGCTAACTATGCCGGCGCCAGTACGGTTAATGCTAAAGCGGAGGCGGCCACTCAAGTAGAAAGCGCTTTTGGTCGCTTGCTAGCGATTATGGAAAACTATCCGGAAGTGAAATCAACTCAGGCCGTTCAAGATTTAATGGTTCAAATTGAAGGAACAGAAAATCGAGTATCAACTGAACGTGGTCGTTTTAACGAAGAGGTGAGAGGCTATAATATCCTGACCAAGCGTTTCCCCATGAATTTAGTGGCTTCCATGTTTGGTTACTTCGAAAAAGCCTATTTTGAAGCAGCCCCGGAATCTGCCGCCGCTCCGGTGGTTAATTTTGATAAGACAAATTAATTTTTCGGTTCCTATTTATATCTTTAACTTCAGTTAAATGTTTAAGCGACTAATAGTTAGTCTTAGTTTAATTTTGTTTTTGAGCCTTGGTTCATTCTGCCAGGCCTATTCTAGCCCCGGTAGCCCCACGGGTTTTGTTAATGATTACGCCGGCCTTTTGACGCCAGAACAGGTAACTAGCCTAAATTCATCTTTAACTAATTTCAGCCAGGAGACCTCCAATGAGATTTCGGTGGTGACAATTAATAGTTTAGAGGGAGAAACCATTGAAACCTATGCCAATAAGCTATTTTCCGAATGGGGAATTGGTAATGCTAAAAATGATAATGGGGTTCTACTTCTTATCGCTGAAACTGATAGACGCATGCGCATTGAGCCCGGCTACGGCCTAGAAGGAGCGCTGCCGGATTTAGTTTGTAATCAGATTATAAATAACGACTTACGACCGGCTTTTCAAGCGGGAAATTATTATGAGGGGATTTTAGCGGCCACCGAGAAGATTAAAGCGGCCACTAAAGGCGAATATGTTGGGAGTTCTAGTAGCTCTTCAAAAATGCTAAGTGAAAGAGTATTTGAAGAAAGGGTATCATAAGATCCT
>CAYPWC010000087.1:0-2465 GCA_964414335.1 uncultured Gammaproteobacteria bacterium
TAGTCTAGCGATTTTAATTTTTAAAATGCTTCTGACCGACCGACTACCAATGCCGAAAGGACAAGAAGGGGGCGGAGATGTGTACTTCGCCTATGTTATAACCGCCGGTCTGGTGCTAGCTACTATCGCTAGCCACCTGGAACTCTTCTGGATTCCCACTCTTATCATCATGACTCCTAATTTGTTCGCCTGGACAACCATGATCTTTAAGGGGGCGAGGAAAAAGGTTGAAACAAAAAAAGAAAAATAGGTAAACTAAAGGCTCAAAAATTTGAGCCTTTTTTATTTACCAAAATTTAATTTTAATTATTTAACCAGTTCAATGCTATTAATCACAACATCCTCTAACGGGCGATCATTAATGCCGGTCTCCACTCCCTCAATTCTTTTTATCACCTCAATTCCGCTAGTTACCTGACCAAAATTAGTGTGGCGGCCATCAAGCCAAGGAGTTTCCTCAGTAGTGACGATGAAAAACTGAGAACCGTTAGTGTTTGGACCGGAATTAGCCATTGCCAAACTACCGAGAACTAACTTATGGGAATTAAATTCATCGTTAAACCGATAGTCCGGTCCACCAGTGCCCCAAAAACGGGCATCATCTTCTCGACTTAAAGGATCACCGCCTTGAATCATGAAATCCTTAATCACACGATGAAATTTAGTGCCGTTATAGAAACCGGCTTGAGCCAGGTTAAGAAAATTATTAACCGTCACTGGTGATTCGGCCGCATAAAATTTGACGGTAATATTACCAAGACTTGTTTTAATAATCGCCTGAGAATAGGTTTTTATTAAATCCACTTGTTTGTCTGGAGTGTTCATAGTTGTTGATTTTTGAACCGACTCTTCTGAGGTTGAACTTTTATCAGTGCTCTTAGTTAGCACAACAGAAGACGGTGCGGAGCTAGTAGCTTTTTCCGCTAAATTATAATTATCTTCATTAACTGTCAAAGGAGAACTCGTCTCCTCAAGACTAGTTTGATTATTTTTTGAAGAACAGGCAGAAAGCGTCACCATAAGCGCTAGAAGCGCGAAACTAAAATAAATTTTTTTCATAATTTTAAACTTTAAACTGTTTTTTAATTAACTTGTCATCTTCGGCTTTTTTTTCCGCAATAATTTCTTTAGCCTTAAGACGTAATTCTTCTAACTCAAATTCATTTAATTCTTTTGCTCGCTTTTTTAAAACCGCTAACTCATTAAGCTCGGGTTCCTCAATTACTTCACTTAAAAGGACCTCAAGAATCGCTCCAATTTTAGGACTAGGAGGAATATTTAAAAGCTTCATTAAATCATCGCCGTTAAGCTTTAACATTTTAACGGAAATCGGATCATTTTGCACTTTCTCCATCATATACTGCAGGTGACGAAGTTTGTAAGGCATTGCCTTAGGAGTCCCTGAGCCGAGACGATCGGCGATTCGCAAATCAATTAAGTCTTTTAAATTCTCTCGACCCACTTTGACGATTAGACGCCTTACCGAGGCGGCCGTTACCTCACCGACATTATAATAAAACATGTGATTTTTGACCAGATTAACAACCCGTAACTGATCGGCACTGGAAAATTTTAGGCGGGCCATGATTTTGGCAACCATTTTCGCTCCCAAATATTCATGATTATAGAAAGTGGCAATACCGCCAATAATCTTTCTTGTTTTTGGCTTAGCAACATCGTGAAGCAAGGCGGCTAAGCGCACCGGCCACTCTTTACTTGGACAATACTTAAGCGCTAACAAATTATGTTTAAATACCGGATAAATATGATGACGATCCTGATTAACCCCAATTCCCTGCTCTAATTCCGGAAGAATGTACTGAAGCAAATGACACTCATTTAAAAGTTTAATCCCTTCGGCCGGACGATCTGAGGAAAGAATTTTAATAAGTTCATCGCGAACCCTTTCTTTAGAGACGAATTTTAAGCTACCCGCTAGCTTCACAATCGCTCGTTGCGTTTTAGGTTCAAGCTCAAAACCCAGTTGCGAACTAAAACGAACAGCCCGGAGCATTCTTAGCGCATCCTCCTTAAATCTATCGCTCGGCTCACCTACAGCTCTAATTATTTTTAGCTTAATATCCTTCTGACCACCAAACAAATCAATAACCTTATCCGGATCACTGGGATTAATAGCTAAAGCGTTAATAGTAAAATCACGCCGCTCCAAGTCTTTATCCAGCTCCTTTTCAAATTGAATTAAATCGGGATGACGACGATCAGAGTAACCTTGTTCACTGCGATAGGTAGTAATTTCCACCACATCTTCAAGCTCGCCCTTTTCCTGGCCAGAAGCAGGAGTATGTCTAATCGGCAATAAAACCGTCCCAAAGGCATTCTCATACTTAGCTTCAGGGAAGACTCTAAGCATCTCCTCGGGCAAGGCATTAGTTGTAATGTCCCAATCTTGCGGCGTCTTTTTCATCAGAAAATCGCGGACACAACCACCGACAATATAACCCTCG
>CAYPWC010000088.1:0-2011 GCA_964414335.1 uncultured Gammaproteobacteria bacterium
AACGGTCGTTCCGATTGAAGATATGCCTTATATGGCTGACGGTACTCCAATTGATATTATTTTATCTCCGCTTGGTATTATTTCTCGTATGAACCTCGGACAACTTTTGGAAACTCATTTAGGTTTTGCCGCCAAGAAATTAGGTTACCGCGTAGTCTCTCCGGCTTTAAATGGTATTAATGAAGAACAAATTAAGGGTGAACTTCGCAAAGCAGGCCTACCAGAAAATGGTAAAGTCACTCTTTATGATGGTAAAACCGGTAATCCTTATGACAATGCAATTACGGTTGGCTATAAATATGTCTTGAAATTAAACCACATGGTTGAAGACAAGATTCACCAACGTTCAATTGGTCCTTACTCCTTAATTACTCAACAGCCTTTAGGCGGTAAAGCGCAATTCGGCGGACAGAGATTCGGAGAAATGGAAGTTTGGGCGCTTGAAGGTTACGGAGCCTCTCATACTCTTCAAGAAATGTTAACGATTAAGTCTGATGACGTTCCGGGTCGCAGTAAGGCTTATGAGTCAATTATTAAGGGTGAAGAAATTGAGAAGCTTAATGTTCCGGAATCTTTCAACGTCCTTATTCGGGAACTTAAGGGCTTGGGTCTAAACGTCGAACTTTTAGGAGGTAGTAGTGATCAACCCGCTTCTGAAGTGGTGACCGAAATCGATGAGGAAATTAAAAACGATGAAAAATTCGCTTATGATAAGCCGGAGATAATCGCCGCCTTGGAAGAAACCGGCGAGCGCGGTGAAGAATAATAATTTATTAGCAATTATTAAAATATGTTAAATCCAATAAAAACTAGCGACTTCGACGCGATTCGCCTCAAATTAGCTTCGCCGGATGAAATCCTTAATTGGTCTCATGGTGAGGTTACTCGTCCGGAGACAATTAACTATCGCACCCAGAAGCCGGAAAAGGACGGTCTTTTCTGTGAAAAGATTTTTGGTCCGACTAAAGACTGGGAATGTGCTTGCGGAAAATATAAGAAGATCCGCTATAAAGGGATTGTCTGCGATAAGTGCGGCGTGGAAGTAACCAGAAGTATTGTTCGTCGTGAACGACTCGGTCATATCACGCTACAAGTGCCAGCTACTCATATTTGGTTTTTACGAGGCTTGTCTTCAAAAATTGGTTTGCTTTTGAATTTGGGAATTCAGTCTCTGGAGAAGGTAATTTATTATGCCAGCTTTATCGTTACCGATGTTGACGAGTCTTTGAAGGAGGCTACGATTGAACAGATTAAGTCAGAATATAAGTCGAAAGTTAAGAGTATTGAAAACGATTATAATAATCAACTGCGCAAGATTAAAGAAGAACATGGCGAAGAAGCAGCGAGTGAAAACAAAGAAGCCGCTAAAGCTAAGGCCGACCGTTTAGCTCGTTTAGATGAAGATTTTGGTGCTACTCAGAAAGAACTAAAAGAATTAAAACCACTTTTAATTCTTTCCGAACAACAATATCAGAATTTAAGTTTGAAATTTGGTCATATCTTTGAAGCCTCAATTGGCGCGGAAGCCATTCGTAAATTACTTACGAAGATTGATTTGGAGGCGAGTATTAAAAACTTGGAAAGCAAATTAACTGACGCGGTTGATTCAAAGAAAGAAAAATTAGTTAAGCGTTTGAAACTGCTTAAGAGTTTTCGTAATAATGATATTCGTCCGGAATGGATGATTATGACCGTTTTACCAGTCGTGCCGCCGGATTTGCGCCCGATGGTAGCTCTTGATGGTGGTCGCTTTGCCGCCTCTGATTTAAATGATTTATATCGCCGGGTGATTAATAGAAATAATCGCTTAAAACAATTGACTGATCTTAATGCGCCGGAAGTTATTTGTCGTAATGAAAAGAGAATGCTTCAAGAAGCGGTGGACGCTTTAATTGATAATAGCGCTCGACACACCAAGACAGTGACCGCTTCCACTGGTCAAAAGAGACAATTAAAATCATTGGCCGACACTTTAAAGGGTAAGCAAGGACGTTTCCGTCAAAACTTGTTA
>CAYPWC010000088.1:2021-2394 GCA_964414335.1 uncultured Gammaproteobacteria bacterium
GCGTTGACTATTCTGGTCGTTCAGTTATTGTTGTTGGTCCGGAATTAAATTTGGATCAATGTGGTTTGCCGAAGATTATGGCCCTTGAATTATTTAAGCCATTTATCATCTCTCAATTAATTAAGCGAGAAATTGTTCATAATGTTCGCAGCGCTTCTCGCTATATTGAAGCTGGTCATGATGAGGTTTGGGATATTTTAGAAGAAACGGTTTTAGGCGCCTATGTGCTATTAAATCGTGCTCCGACTTTACATCGTTTAGGTATTCAGGCTTTCCGTCCAATTTTAATTGAAGGTAAGGCGATTCAAATTCACCCGCTTGTTTGTACCGCTTTTAACGCCGATTTCGACGGTGACCAAATGGCCGTTCACGT
>CAYPWC010000089.1:0-2377 GCA_964414335.1 uncultured Gammaproteobacteria bacterium
TTATGGCGCTTGACGAACAATTAATTTCTCGCAGCCAACAAGAAAACGGAGAGACGGAAAGTTTTAGTGACGATGCGTCTGATTTTGATTATAAATTGGATGATAGCGCTGATCGAGCCGGGGCCTTGCGATTAGAAATTCAAAAAGCAAAGAACGGTCTTGTTCCAACCTCTTCCGGAGACCTGCGAGCTGATCGAATGGCCGCTAGACGTCAACAAGTCAGCTTGAAAAATAAGGCGACCAGAGAGGCATTAGCCCCGATGAGAATTGCCCTTGCTAAATTGCTACAGTCAGCTTGGACAAACCTAATTCCTTCCTGGGGACTAACCCTTCTCTATATTGATTTACATGTTTTTTTTAGTTTAGTTTTTGGTAAAGACTTATTTTGTGATTTAGGAGAAGAGTGGACGATGGGTAAATCCGGTTTGTCAATTGGTAAAAAATAATAGTATGGCGACTGACCAAGAAATAAATAGTGATGCGACTGGAGTTGGCACCGCGGCTGATACAGTAACCGGGGCGGTGGGTATGGCCGAGAAGATTGGTTGCTGCTGTCTAAACCTTGGTTGTTTATTTTTAGTTCTTGGCGCCCTGTCTTTAATTGCCATTATCGCCGCTATTATTGAAAACCCAGCTAAGGCAATTTGGGAGAATTTTAGCGATTTGTGGAACTTATTAAAGGATAATTTTGGAGACTTGTGGGATATATTAACTTAGCCGTTAAAAGCTAAATATATGACAATTAACAATCGGAAAAAAGTTATTTCTCTTCTTAGCCTTTTTTTAATAGTTGGCATTTTTGTTTTAGCGCCCAATGCTCAAGCAGCCGGTGAATGGGCGGGCAAAATTATTGGCGGTTTAATTGGTCTAATTATTAGCGGCCTGGGGCTTATTTTAGTTTTAGTGATGAAGGTTTTAATTTCCGTGGCTCAGTATAGTGAGTTTATTAATTCTCCGGCAGTTGAAAACGGTTGGGTAATTGTTCGGGACATGTGTAACATGTTCTTCGTTTTAATTTTACTTATTATCGCTTTTGCGACGATTTTAAAGTTAGAAAATTATAGTTACAAGAAGTGGCTTCCCAAGTTGATCTTGATGGCGATTTTAATTAATTTCTCTAAAACCATTTGCGGGCTACTTATCGATGTTTCTCAAGTAGTGATGTTAACTTTCGTCAATGCGTTTAAAGGAATGGCAGCGGGTAATTTGGTGCAGAATTTAGGAATTACCGAAATTGTTACTTTAGCTTCTAATAGCGAGGATGTTGGTTTTTGGGCGATTATCGGCGCTTATCTTTTGGGATTAATTTATGTTTCAATTTCTCTGGTAGTGTTAGTTGCCATGCTCGCGATGTTAGTGATGCGGATTGTGATGATTTGGATTTATGTAGTCTTATCGCCCCTAGCGTATCTCATGGCTTCTTTTCCGGGCGGTCAAAAATATTCTAGTCAATGGTGGTCTGAATTTACTAAAAATTTGATTATTGGTCCAGTTCTCGCTTTTTTTATTTGGTTATCGTTTGCTTCCCTGCAAAATCAAAGCGTCATTAACGATTTTGAAGTTGAGTCTGCCGAAGGAGGGGTGAAGGGGGAAGCGGCTTTAGTGGGAATTCAAAACTCAGAAACTGTTTCTGGGGCTGTTGCGGCAACCAAGGCCTCGGAACCTCAGGTGGTTATTAGATTTGTGATTGCCATCGGCATGCTTATTGGTGGCCTTAAAATCGCTCAAGAAATTGGTGGGGCCGCTGGCAGTATAGCTGGAAAAGGAATGCAAAAAATACAGAAGGGAGCAGCCCTTGGAGCGGGCGCGGTTGGCGCCATTACTGGCTATCGTTATGCTTCAGGGGTAATGAAAAGCTATACTTCTCAGCGCCGCGCCAAGCGTGAAGAGCGCTATAAGTTAGGGGCGGAAAGAATGGCGAGCTCAATTGGGAGAGCTAAAAAAGCGGTGACCAAGCCGGTTAGCGATAAGCTTACCCAGATTAGAGGGGGTTTGTCTGATCGTATTACCAAAAAGTTTGGCAAGAGTGATGCTGATCTCCAAGTAATTTATCAGGAGGCACAGAATAAAAGAGCGGAAATTGAAGCATTGCGGAGTAAGTTTGATAATCGTAAACAAATTGATAGTTTTAGATATAACAGGAGAACTAATAAATGGGAGGATGGCACAAACGCACTAGATGATAAGGGCTTTGAGAAACAGTATCTTAATCCAAAGGTGGCCAATCTACAAAAAGACGCCGAGCTTAATGAAAATAAGATTACTAAAGAAGAAAGACGTCGAAAGATTACTGATAAAACTTTGAAAATTGGAGGAAACATTGTTTTGGGAGCAGGTCTTGGTTTTGCAAGTGCACTGCTGAATCCATTCACAATTG
>CAYPWC010000090.1:0-2354 GCA_964414335.1 uncultured Gammaproteobacteria bacterium
TATGAAAAAAGCTATCCGCTAGGATAGCTTTTTGAGTGCGGGGAGGAGGTCATTATTGGCCTTTTCTTGGTTTGTTTGATAAAATGGAGATAAGAAAAATAAGTTTAATTTAAACTATATGTTTATCGTCAAAACCAAACATCGCCTCACTTTTCTTGTCATTTTTCTTGTCTTGCTTCTTTTGGGACTAATTGTTATGAAGACTTTTAAAAAACCAGTCGCAGTCACAAGCGACCAAGGGAGTTTAGCGCAAGACTTTGGCGCGCCAGTTCTGGTTTCAGGAATTAATGCTGAGTATATTAGCGCGGTTAACTGGCCACCTCAGGTAGCTAGTTCTTCGATAGAGTTTAGTTGTGAAGTGACGCCAGAAGAGGGTAGCGGTGCTAAACGGGTTAGCCGCAAGATATTAGAGGATAGGGAGTATTGCGTGACGGCGCTTTCTGAAGGGGCGGCCGGTTCAGTCTATACGGATTATAACTACACGACGAAAGTTGCCGGGGAACTGCTATCTTTCAACTTTACTTTGCGCTATCCAAGTTGCCTAAACTACGATAATCCGGCGCAATCAGTTTGTCAGAAAGAGCGAGAAAGTTTTAATCTTGATGCGGTAGTGTCTGAGTTTGTAAAAAATTATCTAAAATAGCTAAATTGAATTTTCATGTTTATTAACATTTTTCTTTTAGTCATCCTTTTCGTTTTCTTGGCTCTAGCGGCTGATCTAGTGGTAAAGAACGTCAGTTATTTAGCCAAAGTCTTACAGATTCGGTTGTTTGCTTTGGGAATTATTCTTGCCATTATCACTACCTTACCAGAGCTTTCCGTCGGTATTAATGCTAGCCGAGAGGGAATTGCTGGTCTATCGGTGGGAAATATTTTAGGAGGAGTGGTGGTAATTTTTGGTTTGGTCTTGGGGCTCAGTCTTCTTTTTAATCGTCAGGTTGAGACTGATGGGGAGTTAAAAAGTATTGTTCCGCAAATAGCGATTATTTTTCTACCGCTCATTTTGGGAAGTGACGGTGTGTTTAGCTTATTTGATGGTCTTATTTTAATTTTAGCTTATTTAGCGTTAGTCTATTATCTCTACCGCACTAGTCGTCATTTTCTAAATTTCGGCGAGGGAATTGCCATTCTTGAAAAGAAAAAGATTTTAAGAGCTGCCTTCTTTTCTTTAGTGGGAATTATTTTAGTGCTCCTAGTATCTGGCCAAATTGTGGAAGTGACGACGAAGATTTTAGAAAGGTGGCAGGTCAGTCGTTTGGTGGTCGGGCTTTTAATTTTCTCAGTTGGCACTAATTTGCCGGAGATTTCTATTGCTTTAACTTCTTGGCGCAAAAAAGCATCCGAACTATCACTAAGCTATCTTTTAAGTTCCGCGGTTGCCAATGTGCTTGTTCTGGGGGTTCTTAGTATTATTAATCCATTAGTTTTCAAAATTAATTATTCCTACTTCTCCTTAGTCCTTTTTTTAGCAGTGATTCTCAGCCTTCTGGTTATTTTCTATCGTAGTCATAAGCGACTTGACCGCGCTGAGGGGGCGGTTCTTTTCTTATTCTATTTACTTTTCCTAGCAGTTAACTTTTATTTAATTAAATAAAAAACGATGACCTTGTCATCGTTAGTAGCTTATTTCTGTAATCTCATCAGGCTTTTTTAATCTGGTGAGGGAGTTGTTGTAAGTGAATCGGATGATTCTTTTTTGAGAATCAATTTCCGTTTTGATTAAGCGGTACAGGTTAACCGGAAAACGCTTAATCCGTTTATCCTTAATCACGAACACTTCGGTAAACTCCAGACGCGGAGAGATAATGAGAATTGACGCTCCACCGCCAAAGCTCCACATTAAATTAGTTTTAATATGCATGGGACCACCGAGATAGCCAGGTTGCCAGGTATAGGTGGCGATAACGGTTTCTCCGAAGAAAATTTCAGTTTCTCCTAGAGAATCGGCTATCTCCACATATCCACGGTAGCGGACAATTTCCATTGGATAGTCGATGAACGAAAAGACTTGGCTCTTCTGTTCTCGAAGATCATGGAAAGTAATTTCCTGAAACTGGGCGGAAACGGGAAAGGGAAGAAGAGAGAAAAAGAGGAACAATAAAAATTGAATCTTTTTCATGATATTTATTTTTTTGTTTTTCTAAAGAACTTTTGTCATCTTAGTCTTTCTGGAAAATTAAGTCAAACTCAATAAAATAGCCAATTCTGGTAAGGAGTCGGATAATTTGGTAGAATATTATTAGATTTTTCAAAAAGATAATTTAAACATTATGAAAAAAACAATTATCACCGCCTTTCTTTTAATGTTACTTTTTCTTGGTGGCTGCGTTATCAAGAAAGAGGCTTCGGTAAAT
>CAYPWC010000091.1:0-2350 GCA_964414335.1 uncultured Gammaproteobacteria bacterium
AGAAAACTAAGTAAAAGTATTTTCTTGATAAATAGGAGCGCCCGATTTATTCGGGCGCTTTTATTACTTTTTAATAAAATTACTAATTGCCAAAAGCGGTTTTTTAAACTATAATAAAAATACTAATTTAAGCTTAAATACATGAAAAAATTAATTCAAAATTTTCTTTTTTTCTTTGCGATTTTTTTGATTTTTGCCGCTATTTTTAGTTCGTTTACTAGTCTTGGCGACAAGACAAAAATCGTTGGCATTGAAACGTTAATTAATCAAATAAACAGTGATCAAGTTTCTGAAATAATGGTGAGTGGCAGTAAGTTAACGGTCACTTTAAAAGATAATTCTAAAGAGCTTATCAATAAAGAGCCGAGTGAATCTTTATCAGCGCTTTTAAGTAATTATCAGGTTGATCCTGCCAAATCAACCGCTATTAAAATTTCTGTTAAGGGTGAAAGCGGCTTCGATTATTTTTTAGCGAATGTCCTTCCATTTCTTATTCCCTTTATTTTGATCGGTGGTTTTATTTTCTTTATGCTTCGAGGCGTTCAGGGGGCCAATTCGCGAGCGATGAGTTTTGGTCAATCAACGGCCAAGGACTTTAAGCCAGATGAAAAGAATCGCACGACTTTTAAGGATGTGGCCGGGGCTAAAGAAGCCAAAGAAGAACTAAAAGAGGTGGTTGAGTTTTTGAGATTTCCTAAGAAATTCCATGATTTAGGAGCAAAAATTCCTCGTGGTGTTTTATTGTTAGGCGCACCGGGAACCGGCAAGACTTTACTAGCCCGTTCAGTTTCTGGTGAAGCCAAGGTGCCATTTTTTCACATGTCTGGTTCAGAGTTTGTTGAGATGTTCGTTGGCGTTGGCGCTTCTCGGGTGCGATCCCTTTTTGAGAAGGCAAAGAAGAATGCTCCTTGTATTCTGTTTATTGATGAAATTGATGCGGTTGGTCGCCGTCGCGGTTCTGGTTTAGGCGGTTCTCATGATGAAAGAGAACAGACGCTTAATCAGATTCTAGTCGAAATGGACGGCTTTGAGCCGACGCAAAACATTATTGTTATTGCGGCTACTAATCGTCCGGATGTTTTGGACCCAGCCCTGCTTCGTCCGGGTCGCTTTGATCGACGAGTCATGATTGATTTACCAGACCTAAAAGATCGTGAGGAAATTCTTTTAGTTCATGCTCGAAAGAAACCACTAGCCACCAATGTTGATTTGAAAAAAATTGCTGCCCGAACAGCTGGTTTTTCTGGAGCCGATTTAGCTAATATTTTAAACGAAGCGGCTATTTTGGCCGCCCGGGAAAATCGTAAAGAAATTGTCGACACTAATTTATTTGAAGCGATTGAAAAAGTAATGATTGGTCCGGAAAGAAAAGGACGAGTGATTACTGATAAAGAAAAGAAAATTACCGCCTATCACGAAGCTGGTCATGCTTTAGTTTCCCATTTTCTTCCCGACGCTGATCCTGTTCACAAAGTGTCGATTATTTCTCGAGGTTCGGCTGGAGGTTATACTTTGAAAGCGCCAACTGAAGATAGACATTTGCATGCAAAGTCGGAGTTTATTTCCGAGATTGCGGTTCTTCTAGCCGGTCATTTAGTGGAAAGAACTATTTATGGCGAGGTGACAACCGGAGCCACTTCTGATTTACGTCGAGCAACTGCATTAGCGCGCAGTCTCGTGACTGACTATGGTATGAGTGATAATTTAGGGCCGCGAACCTATGGTGAAAAAGAAGAAATGATTTTCTTAGGTCGAGAAATTCACGAGCAACGCGATTATAGTGAAAAGGTGGCCGAGAAGATTGATGAGGAAATTGCCGGCTTTATGAAACAAGGCGAAGCTAAGGCTCTAGAGATTATTAATACTAGGAAGGAAGAACTTGAAAAGATTGTAACCGAACTTCTTCAAAAGGAAACGATTGAAAAAGATGAATTCGAGATCCTTGTTGGCCCAAAACCAAAATTATAATTTGACTAATACCAGCTTTACGTTATACTAAAAGCGTAATCATTAATTTTAAATTTATGGCTAATCCCAAGAAAAGAAAAACCCATTCAGCGACCCATAAAGGCCGGGCTCATTTAGCGCTTAAGAAAGTAACTTTGACCAAGTGTTCTAAATGCGGCAAGATGCGTAAACCGCATACTGTTTGTACCTTTTGTGGCACATACAAGGGTCGTGAAGTTATTAAACCTAAGACTAAGACTGCTAAGAAAAAATAATTTCTATGTCTAATCGGCATTTAGCCAGAACAATTGCCTTGCAAACTTTGTTTGCCTGGGATTTTAATGGCCAGAAAGATGGCGACATTGAACGATTAACCGCAGAGAATTTTGCTAATTTTGCGCCA
>CAYPWC010000092.1:0-2343 GCA_964414335.1 uncultured Gammaproteobacteria bacterium
CCCTTTCTGCCAATGGCGCTAATTGTCCCGCTGGTCAATATCCTCTAGGGGTTAATGCTAGCGGAGCAGTTGAGTCCTGTACAACCGATCAAACGGGTGGTCATGGAAATGGTAGTAATTGTTCTGCTGGCTATTATCCTCTAGGAGTTGATGCTAGTGGTAATGCGGAGTCCTGCGCAGCTCTATCTGGAGCCTCTGTCGGCTATGCTTCGAGCGCTGGTAATGCCGATACGGTTGATAATTTTCATTTAAATCAGTCTGTAAGTACCGGGGCAAATGTCTCCTTTGGTGCCGTGACTGCTAGTACTGTGAATGCTAATACTGTTACTGCTGGTGTTTTCGCTTATTATTCTGATATTAAATTAAAGAAAAATATTGTTCTAATTTCTGACCCCATTGAGAAGATTAAGCAGTTAAATGGCGTCACCTTTAATTGGAAAAAAGATAATTCCGCTAGTGTGGGTGTAATTGCTCAAGAAGTTGAAAAGGTTTTTCCAGAATTAGTGTCTGAGAATGATGGCTATAAGACGGTTCAATACAGCAACTTAGTTGCTCCCTTAATTGAAGCGGTGAAAGCGCAACAGAAAGAAATTGAGAGTTTGAAGAAACAGCAGTTAGAATCGAGTCTAGCACTGCAGCTCCAAATAAATTCTCTTAGGGCAAAGCTTCAAGCACTAGAAATGAAATTCAAATAATGCTAGAATGCCTGAGGAAAAAAATAACTATAAAAATATGAACAAAGATATAAACCAAAGAAGCTCAGTTATTAATACTCAGGTCGAACCAAAAAACACTGCCCGCCACTGGCGCTTGATTGCCGCTATTTCGGTTTTTGCCATTTTATTTTTTGGCGCGGTTGTTTTTGCTGAACTCTATACCAGCTACCAAGAAGGCTATCGCTTAAATCGGTCGACAAATATGGACGTTTTAATCTATGATGGTGCTACTTGCAAGAAGATGACTAATAGTTCAGGCAATGATTATTTTATTCCGACTAGAACATCAGGCGAATGGTTGGCCTTCCAAAATGCGGCTCCTTCTTTAGGGGTGGATATTCAGGCTTGTGTTTCTTGTGGCAATGCGGTTTGCGATGCTGGTGAGACGGGTTATAATTGTCCGGGTGACTGTGGTTATTATAGTTGTAATTTTGTAGAGGAATGTCCGGGATATCCAGGAAACGCTGTCCTTTCCTATACTTGTGATAATGCTTCTGGTTATTGTGTTAATCCGGATCCTTGGGTTGATTGTGTCCCTATTCCCCCAGAGCTAGAAGGTTCAGTCTGTGATTATGGACAATGTTGGCAGGTTAATCAAACAGGAACTTGTACGGAACACATGGCGCCAATATACTACTAATTTAGAAAAGGCCTAGCAAGAAATGATGCTGGGCCTTTTATTGTTAGTTAGGCGGTTGTGGTTATAAAAAAGGTACTTTTTGAAAGTACCTTTTTCTAATTCTTTACACACCTGATTGCCGCGCCGAACGCCTTATTGACGACGACTCCGGTTTCAATCAGAGCAGTGTTGTGTCTCAGGATGATTAGGTTCGCTCCGGTAGCGAAATCATCTTGAGGCCAGAAGTAGGCATGAGTTTTCATGTCCCCAAAGACAGTTCCAGCTCGCCCGCCAGAAGGCAGGGCATTAAATTTTGAACTGTTACTGGCGCCGGTATTGGGTGTTTGCCAATACGTAGTTCCAGTTGCCTTCATCTTGCCGCCGGCAACACTTGCCCCTCCGAGGAAGTTAATGAGTGTTTGCCATTCGGCGTATGTGGGCACATGCCAGCCAACAGGGCAGAGTTTGGGGTTATGAGCCGCATGCCAATTGTAGATGGCACCATAGGGGTCATTAAATTTGACGTCATTACTGTAGAAGCAGAAGGCGGGCTCGGTCGTTCCGGAAATATTGTCCCAGCTAGATCCGCCGGTTTGATAGGGAATAGATGATCCGTCGTTAAAGTTAGTGACTTTAAGATTATCGATCATCCAGGTTTGCGACCCAATCACCATTGTGCGGTAGCTTCTACCATCAATATCTTTGACCGTTATATATTCGGTCTCAAAAGAGATTGTCTGGCCGTAACTTGTCCCGACGCTATTAGTCGCGTAGGCACGGACATAGTACGTAGTGGCAGGTTTGAGCTGAATTGATACCATTTGTGAGCTACAGCTCATTTTAGTATCATTTGGCCCCGGTGTCTGGTTGGTGGCGCTGAAGTATACGCCTTTTGAGGTGACAGCGGAGCTGCCCTCATCTTTTATAGTGACTAGGCAGCTTGCAAAGTCGCTACTCACTTCGGTCACGGCCGTTTCAACTATCGGCAAGCGGGAGATCTCTTCTTTT
>CAYPWC010000093.1:0-2296 GCA_964414335.1 uncultured Gammaproteobacteria bacterium
CTAAAAAATATGGTTTAACCCCGATATCAATTAGACGAGGAATAACGCCAGCCGCGTCGTTAGTGTGAAGAGTGGATAAAACTAAGTGTCCAGTGAGCGACGCTTGGACAGCAATTTCAGCTGTTTCCATATCTCTAATTTCACCAACCATGACAATGTTTGGATCTTGGCGCAGAAGAGATCTTAAACCATCAGAAAAAGTATAGCCGCGCTTAGCGTCTACTTGACTTTGATTAATTCCAGGGAGTTGATACTCAATCGGATCTTCTAAAGTAATAATTTTATTTCCCGGTTGATTTAGTTTATTGATTACGGCGTAAAGAGTAGTGGTTTTGCCGCTTCCGGTTGGACCAGTGGTAAGAATAAGACCGTTTGGTTTGGCAATTTCTTTTTTCAGAATGGGCATTATTTCTGGGCGGACGCCTAGAGTTTCTAAGTCTAAAGAAGCCTCAGAAGAATCAAGGAGGCGCATAACAACGCTTTCGCCATAGGCAGTCGGCAAGAAAGAGCAGCGAACATCTATTTTCTTGCTCTTTAAATAAATTGTATAGCGGCCATCTTGAGGTTTGTTTTCAATATTAATTTTAACTCGGGCCAGGATTTTTAAACGGGAAATAATTTTTTTCCACTGATCGCGATTAATAGTGGCGGCATCTTGGAGAACTCCGTCAATTCTAATTCTGACACTGACACCGGTTTCTTCAGCTTCAACGTGGATATCACTAGCCCCAACTTTAATAGCTGTTGCCAGCATTAAAGTAACAACATCAGAAATATTAACTTCATTAATCTTATCATTGAGACTTTTATAGCTAGAAATTGCCTCTTTAAATTTTTCTAAGCTTTCTTCGCTAATTTCCACGCCACTTTCATAGCGTTTTATTTTCGGAATGTTTTTATAGGCATCCAGGGCACTATTAAGGCTGTTTTTGGAAACCAAATAAAGGCGGCTATCAGCAAAATATTGTTCACTGATTAAGCGCACCTCTTCAAGTATTTGGGGACTAGGCTCTAGACAGGCCAGGCGAATGTTTTTGCCGTCATAAAAAAAACAAACCAGATTAAGTTCGCGAGCGCGCTGTTCTTGAATTAACATTAAGGCCTCGGGACTAATGGGAAAACCGAAGAGGTTAACATAAGGGAGTCCAAGGCTTTTTGCTTGGAGTTCGGTTTGTTTTTCTATTTCTTTTGCCTTGATTTCGTCTTGCTTTTTGGCAAAACGACCGGTGACACTCTCTTCGTCATCGGTCGGATTAATTAAGTTTTCAATTGAGGCCAGGTCACTCATAGTTTATTTACCTTTTAAAAAATCTTTCTAATTTAGCTAAGCCTTGGTTTTCTCTTAACTTAAGGAAGAGATCGGTCCAGGCGCTAACTTGAAAAGTGGTGAGCAGTGAACCAAAAACAATGGTAACTAGCAGGCTGAGGGCGAAGAGAATAAAGACGAGCCAAGTTAGAGAAAAAAGAAGGGAGACGAGAATTAATGGGAAGAAAAGAATAAAAAGAATTAGAAGGAGGACAAAGCTTGCTAAAAAATTAATGGCAAACAGGAGGAGGGCGGTTTCTAGACTAATTAACCAATTTCTTTTAAAGAGCTTCCAACCATGTTCTAGGGAGGAAATAAATGATTTGTCTTCTAAAACATGATAGGAAATGGCGTATTTAATAATTAGAGACAGAGAAACGGCAATGGGGATAAAAATAACGAAGAAAATAGTATAAAGAATAACAAACCAGGGGCTATCATTTAGGGTCATTAGTAGCAGCGGTAAGCTGATTATGAAAAAACAGAAACCGATTAGGAGTTTGATTAGAATGTTTAAGCCCAAAACTTGCCAAAAATGTTGATGACCGGCAGTTAAACCGTCTCGAACACTAGAAATGTCAGGGGTTTTTTTGGAATTAATTATTTTTTTAACATTATTAACTAGAGCAGCTTGAGAGCTAATGGCTAGCCAAATGAAGACAGCCAAAAAGGTCAAAAGAAGAAGAGTTACACTAAAAGTATTGAGAATGGTAAAAATATTTTGGTTAAACAGATTAACCAGCCCTGCCCAGAGTGACTGGAGAATTAAACTTGCCGCGAGGAGCCAGTCTAATTTGTCAAAAGAGCCATTAATTAGTCCTTGACCCAGTCCCTGTGAAGCAAATTGATATTCCATTGTTCCGCCGGCGACCGCTAGAGAAGCAAATAAGCCGAAGAACCATAAATATTTGTGTTTCCAGGAAATGTTCCAAGCTTGTTTTAAAATTGATCGATAAGAGAACATATTTGTTTAAAATTAATTGAAAAACT
>CAYPWC010000094.1:0-2282 GCA_964414335.1 uncultured Gammaproteobacteria bacterium
AGACCTTGTGGCGGGTGTAGTTTCTAAAACCGCGGAGATTGATAAGCAGATTGTAAAATATGCGACCGAGTGGCCACTTGATCAGATTACAACGGTTGACCGTAATATTTTACGTCTGGGCATGTTTGAACTCCTGCACACTGCCGTTCCCCCCAGGGTAGTTATTAACGAAGCAATTGAAATCGCTAAGAGTTTTGGTGGCGATTCTTCTGGCAAATTTATTAACGGCGTTTTAGGCGCTCTTTATAATGATGAACCCGAGATTCAGAAGCGCGATAATAAGGAAGAATTGGAAGCGGCGAAATTAGAAGAAGAAAAAAATAAAGATGACGAGATAAAGACCGAGACGCCCCAAGAGTAGGCGTCTCTTGTCTATCTTATTAGTTAAACATATGTCAGCGAATGAACTCGCAAAATTAGAAAAGAGAATTGGGGTTACTTTTAAGAATAAAGACCTGTTAAAGCAGGCGCTGGTTCACCGTTCCTATCTCAATGAACACCCCGATTTTAATATTGGTCATAATGAGCGTCTAGAATTTTTAGGTGATGCGGTTTTGGAAATTGTCGTGACGGAGTTTTTGTATTTAAATTTTGAAACGACTCCAGAAGGGGAGCTGACTAATTGGCGAGCATCTTTAGTTAATGCCAAAATGCTTCATGAAATTGCGGTTGAGCTGGAAGTTGAAGATTGCTTGTATTTGTCTAAAGGAGAGGCGCGGGACAAGAATAAAAAGTCGCGTCAGTTTATTTTATCTAATTCAATTGAGGCGATTATTGGCGCTATTTATCTTGACCAGGGAATAGAACCAGCCAAGCAATTTATTCTGAAAAACATGGTTTCGAAACTTGATGATATTTTGCGCAATCAAAGCTATCTTGATCCGAAGTCACGTTTTCAAGAAAAAGCGCAAGAAGAAAAAGGAATCACGCCTCATTATCAAATTTTAGACGAAGTTGGTCCTGATCATGCCAAGATTTTTACCGTCGGCCTTTATCTCGGCGAGGAGATGGTGGCCACTGGCAAAGGTTCTTCTAAACAAGAAGCTCAAGTAGAGGCAGCCCAACAAGGACTTATAAAAATGAAGTGGTAAATATTATGGATATTAATAATTTATTTAAATTAGCGGCTGAGAAAAAAGCGTCTGATATTCATCTCTCGTTTGGTGAGCCGCCGGTCTTGCGCATTGACGGCAAGCTACTTGATCTAAACGAGTTAATTCCGGAAGGAAATTTTTTGCCACTTACCGCCAGTGATTTGGAAGGGTTTTTAAATGCTTTACTTAACAAAGAACAACGCGCCCGATTTAGCGATAAGCGCGATCTTGATTTAAGTTACCAAGTAGAAAATTATCGTTATCGCGTTAATTGTGCTTATGAAAAAAATAATGTGATGATTGTGGCGCGAGTGATTGATGAACGCAAGCCAACCTTAAAAGAAATCGGCATGCCGCCAATTGTTGGTGAATTATTACCTCAGGGCTTTATTCTAATTACCGGTCCGACTGGTTGTGGAAAATCAACAACGTTAGCGGCCATGATTAATCATATTAATAGCCATAGACGTTGTAATATTATTACCCTTGAAGATCCAATTGAATATATTTTTACCTCTGATAAAAGTTTAATTAGTCAGAGACAGTTGGGTAGCGATATGATTACGTTTGCTTCTGGCTTAAAGCATGTTTTGCGCCAAGACCCGAATGTGATTATGTTGGGAGAAATGCGCGACCCGGAAACAATCGCGACCGCCGTAACATTGGCTGAAACAGGACATTTAGTTTTAGCTACACTCCACACCTATAGTGCCGCGCAGACAATTGATCGGATTATCGACAGTTTTCCGGCTAATCAACAAAATCAAATTAAATCGCAACTATCTTCGGTTTTGTCAGCGGTTATTTCTCAGCGACTGTTAGTACAAGAAGGAGGCGGCCGAATTGCTGCCCGGGAAATCCTGCTTAACAACGAAGCAATGGCTAATTTAATTAGAGAAGGAAAGACGGCCCAGATTAAAAGTACGATTGAAATTAATGCCTCTTTCGGCATGATTACCCTGGATAGACACATTAAGGAGCTCTATCAAGCGGGCAAAATTAGTCGGGAAACCGCCCTTAGGCAGATGGAGGACAGGAACATCCTGGATAATTAAATTTTAGTTAAAATTTGGTTAAAATTTAGATAGAGAAAAATGGCCTAATTTCGGCCATTTTTTGTTGATAATTGAGGGCTTGACATTATTTTTAAAACAGTTATAATTGTTATCAGTTTTAACAGGGCTATAA
>CAYPWC010000095.1:0-2269 GCA_964414335.1 uncultured Gammaproteobacteria bacterium
TTAGTGTTTGTGCGCACTAAACACGGCGTTAAAGAAATCACGCAAAAGTTAGTGGCGCTTAATCACCGGGCCACGGAAATTCACTCCAATCTATCTCTTAGTCGTCGTCGGGCGGCACTTGAGGCTTTTAAGAGTCAACGAGCGAGGATTTTAGTAGCGACTGATGTGGCTGCTCGGGGACTGGACATTAAAGGCATTGAACTGGTAATCAACTATAATCTTCCGGATGTCTCAAGTGACTATGTTCATCGTATTGGTCGTACCGGTCGGGCGGGTCAAGCGGGGAAAGCAATTTCTTTTGCCACCCCTGATCAGCTTAAAGATATTCGCGATATCGAACGATTAATTAATAAGCGGCTCATTATTAGAGAATATGCGCCGGTTAATCAAATTAATCAGAATAATCAATCTTCCCGTAAGTCTAAACAGCGTTCCGGTTTTAAATCGAAAGCGGCTACTGGCCAAATGAAAACTGGCGGCCATTCTTCCTCGCGTCGGTTTTCTAAGCCAAGCGGGCGCAGTAATTTTTTTAATCGTCAAAAATCACGGTCATAGATTGACTAAAAAACAGTTTCTGGCGATAATTAAAATATATGTTAGATTTATTTTTTGATGCCTTAATTGATTCTCTTAAAGTCATCCCGTTTCTACTTCTGATTTATATTGGGATTGAGCTTTTGGAGTATAAGTTTGGTAATAAAATTAGGCAGAAAGTCCAAACAGCCGGAGCCGCCGGCCCAGTTTTAGGCGCGCTCGCGGGCACTTTACCCCAATGTGGTTTCTCGGTTATTTCCACGGCTCTTTATACGCAGCGCTTAATCACTATTGGAACTTTAATGGCGGTCTATTTAGCCACCTCCGATGAAGCTATTCCGATTATTTTGGCGCAGCCCGATAAACTTAATGTTCTGTGGCCGCTTATTCTCACTAAAATTATTATTGCCATTATTTTTGGTTATGGCCTTGATTTGGTTTTCCGAAGGAGACGACGGGAAGTGTTGGCACATGCTAAGGCCTATGCCTCAGGAGAAAATATTCCCGAGCATCATCACGAAACAATTGTGGAGGAACAAGCCTGCTGCGGTCATTCGCCGAGTTGTAGCGCTAAACGATTTAGTTCTCGGGAAATTATTATTCATCCTCTAATTCATACTTTAAAAATATTTCTCTTCATTTTCTTGATTTCATTAGCCCTAAATCTTCTCATTTTCTTTATCGGCAGTGATAATCTAACGAGGTTTTTGGAAACGAAAACTCTTTTACAGCCATTTTTAGCGGCTTTAATTGGACTTATTCCTAATTGCGCCGCATCAGTGGCAATTGCTGAGCTTTATCTTCAGGGAATTATCAGCTATGGAGCAGTTATCGCCGGGCTTAGTGCCGGAGGCGGTTTAGGAATCCTAGTATTATTTAGAGAGGAAAAAGTCCGGAAAAATATCTGGTTAATAATTAGTCTTCTTTTTGCAATCAGCGCGGCTTCTGGTTTAGTAATTGAGCTTTTTGGTTTAAAGTGATACAATAAAAGAAGGTAGTAAGTAAAAATAATAAATAACTATAAATATTTATGGAAAAGCCTAATAAAATTTTATTGTTCGGTCTTATCATTGGTCTAAGCTTAGTATTAGCCGCGACGATTATTGCTCAAACTTTGCTCGATATTAGAGACCTCGACAACGTGATTTCTGTTTCTGGATCGGCTAAACAAGCGGTCGCCGCTGACTCGGCTCGCTTCACTAGTAATTTTTCTAGAACTATTTCCAAAGAGCAACTAAAGGATGGTTATAGCCAAATGAAAGCAGATGAAGAAATTGTTCGCAGTTTTTTTGGCGCTCAAGGCTTTAGCGATAAGATTGAGATTTCTCCAGTCTTCATGAATGAAATCTATAAAAGCGATTCCTATGCTCCGAAAGAATATAATCTGATTCAAAATATTGAAATTAAGTCAGGGGAAGTTGAGAAGATGAAAGAACTAGCAAAAAATAGCGGTCAATTGGCTGAGCAGGGAATTTTATTTTCCGCTAACCCGGTTGAATATTATTATTCCAATTTACCCGAGGTCCGCATTTCATTACTGCCAGAGGCAATTAAAGACGCTAAAAAGCGTGCTGAAGCGATTGCTGTTTCTACCGGCAAAAGAGTGGATGCGGTTAAGGCGGTTAGTATGGGGGTGGTGCAAGTAATGCCGATTGGCGCTGTAGA
This sequence comes from uncultured Gammaproteobacteria bacterium, assembly GCA_964414335.1. Lineage (GTDB taxonomy): Bacteria > Patescibacteriota > Patescibacteriia > Patescibacteriales > UBA12465 > UBA12465. Next base: position 2,200 of record CAYPWC010000095.1, read on the forward strand.
AATTTCTGATTACGGTTCCTATGACACTTCAGGAATTAATAAGGAGGTGATGATTACCGTTAAAGCCACT
>CAYPWC010000096.1:0-2254 GCA_964414335.1 uncultured Gammaproteobacteria bacterium
GGGGGCGAAAGTAGAAGTCTATCGTCAGGAGCTTGATGCTAATAATCAGCCCAAACCAACGACGAGAGTCGCCTATACGACGGTGAGTCAGACACTAGGGATGGCGAAGCTTAGTTTTAGAAATACGGAGACAGAAAATACATATGCGATTAAAGTGCAGACGATTTCTAAGGACCAGGCCGCTTTCTGGTTCTATGACAATGTTTTAGGGTGCGGCGAAAAGGAAGTCATTGAAAAGAAGTTAAGCGGCATTCTGTTTACCCTTCGAGATGCAAGCGGCGAACTTCTTCGTAGTACCAGTTTCAATGTCTATACGCAGCTCTATGATTTAAAGGGAGCCCCTTTAAAGGAAAGACGGGATTTGGTGGCGACTTTAAATACCGGCACCTCTGGTCAAGCTAAAATCTATGTGCCCCAAGGAAGCGTGCGGAGTTTGGATAAGGCCAAAAGCGATCATTATGTGTTAGAGATAACCAGAAGCGGTCATAAGTTCTATTTCTATGACATCGCCGTGACCGATGGCGCCTTAACGGGTTTAGATTATTATTTAAGCGCTCTTCGGGTTCGGGTTCAGACGCCAGCGGCCTTGCCGTATCCGACGGGAACGGTAGTTGAAGTCTACAAGCAAGATATTGATGAGGATAATAATAATATTAAAGGCGATAAAGTCGGTTCATTTACTTTAGGGGACAATGGTTATGGTACTTTTGAAACCGCTCCGGGGGTCTATGCGCTAGCGGTTAAAGGCAAAACTGGTCAGTATCAGAATTTTTGGGATTTAGAGGTGGAAGATGGCCGGCTAAGTGAATATACTTTGACGCCTGATAGCGCTTTTACGCCGTCTTTAGGGACTTGTCCTAGTAGTGCTAATTTAACGATTAATCTTCGAAGCTATGGGGCCTCAGTTAGCGGACTTAAATTTGAAGTCTATGAACAGACAACTGATGCCTATGGCCTGCCGACTCCGGGCAAGAAAGTCGGGGGCGGGACGTTCGACCATTCGGGCCGCTATAATTTGAGCTTTAAGCCGGATCCAAGAATGACCTATGCTTTGAAGGTTTGGGAGAAACGAGCTGATCGCGGTGAATATTGGTTCTTTGATGCGGCGCGCTTTACCTGTGGTTATGATCGAGCTATTACCAAGACTTTACCCGCTCTCAAGGTCGTTCTACGTGATGCCAGTGGGGCTTTAAAGCGTAATCAAAGCTTCTCTTTGTATATGCAGACCTATGATGCTGACGGAAAGCCGATGGCAGATAGTCGAAATTTAATTGCTAATTTGAAAACCGATAATTCCGGAGCAGCGACTGTGTTTGTCGCTCCATTTAATGTCTATGTCCCGTCTCAGACCGGTTTCTATGCGATTAGCTTGAAAGGTGATGGAGGAAAAACGGAAAATTTCTATAATATCCGGATGCTTGAAAGCCAAGATTATGTGTTTGAATCTTCAAGCAGCGGCTTGTCGGGAGTTTTAGAAGACGCCAAGGGAAATGTGCTGGGGAATAAAAATATGGCGCTCTATGAGCAGAAAGTGACGGGTGGTAATTATTCTTTAGGCCAGAAACTATTGGCTTTTAGAACTGATTCAAGCGGTCGCTTTAAAGTCGAATATCCGCTTGGCACCTATGCCTTAGTCTCCCTTGATGACTATAACCGCTCTAATGTCTTTTGGAATGTGAAATTAACTGCCGGCGGAAAAGACCAAGTCTTTACCGCCAGCCTTCTTCGTTTCCGGATAATTGATCGCTCCAGTCAGATAAGAGCGGAGGTCCCTGTTACTTTAAATTTATATGCTCTTGAAGGAGTGAATGAAAACTATAAGCAAGGCGCTCAAATTGGAACGATTAAACTGGAAAATGGCGAGGCAGCGATTTCCTTAGCGGCTGGACCGTATTTAGTGACATATGTTGGTGCTAATTCTGGTATTTATGGTCAAGCGTTTTATGCTAAAAACGGTTCGAGCTATGAAGTGAAATTAAATTTAGATTCGAAGTCCTTGGTGGACGAAAACAGTTCTTTCTATCTTCCTGGAGCCGCCAGTGCGCTTAACCCCGGAAACGGCCAGGCAGTAGCACCGGCGAATAGCCCGATAGTCAAAAGACTTAAGGGTCGGATTCTGCTTCAAGTTGAGAGTCAAGGTCAGGCTTGGTATGTTAATCCTGAAGATTCAAGGCGCTATTTCTTAGGTCGCCCTGAAGATGCCTACCAAATTATGCGCGCCGTCTCTTTAGGAATTTCTAATAATGATTTTAAG
>CAYPWC010000097.1:0-2246 GCA_964414335.1 uncultured Gammaproteobacteria bacterium
TCATTTTCATTTAAAGATAGAAGATGGACTTTGAAAGGGGCCACACTTTCCGGCCAGGTAATTCCTTTTTCATCATGGAAAACTTCCACAATTGCGCCCATAACGCGACTAATGCCTAAACCATAGCAACCCATTTGGACTAGCTCTTCTCCACCCGCTTGGTTCTTATACTTCAAGGAAAAAGCTTCGGAAAATCTTGTTCCTAACTTAAAAATATTTCCCACCTCAATTGCTTTAGCTTCCTTAAACTTTTTACTACCACACTGCGGACAGGTTTTCTGCTCTTCAATAATTTCTTGGTTAATCGCTAGACGACAAGGCTCACAGATATAAATATGGTCTTCACCGGCAGTAGTTAAAGTCTGAAACTCTAAAGAATATTTGGAAAAAGCACCACCCGCCGCATAGGTTAGATATGTAACTTCCCCTAGACCTAGTCGCTCATAAATCCGGCGATAGGCGTCTTTAACTTCATCATGATAGCGATCAAGATCGCTAATATCGGCATGAAAAGAATAAAGATCTTTCATGGAAAATTCCCGACCGCGAATGAGTCCCGCCTTCGCTCGCTTTTCATTTCTAAATTTAGTTTGAATTTGATAAATCGCTAACGGCAGTTCCCGATAAGAGAAGATAAATTTCTGCGCTAACGGCGTCACCACTTCTTCATGAGTCGCTCCCAAGGCATATTCTTTCTTATCAGAACCGTTTAATTTAAAGAGGGCGTCAAAATTATCATAGCGCCCGGTCTTCTGCCAAGAATCCTTCGGCGTTAAAGCGGCCATTAAAACTTCTTGACCCGAAACGGCATTAATCTCAGAACGAACATGACCCATGATTTTATTCATCACTCTTAGGCCTAGGGGTAAAAAAGTATAAATACCAGCTCCGACTTTATCAATAAAACCCGCCCGAATTAAAGCTTGAGCATTGTAACTCGTTTCGTCTTTAGGTAAATCCTTGACGGCTCTAGTAAATAATTGAGATTGTTTCATAACGCGTAATTTATTTTTATCCTATCCTAAAAAATTTTGACTGTAAAGCTAACTTCTTATCATCTTTTTAAGAGCGGCTTTAACTCTCTCACCACTATCTATTAACTCGGGACTAACTAAATTTAAAGCCGACCGCGCTTCGGAAAGCGAATACCCTAAAGACATTAGAGCGTCAATCTCGTCGCTGCCTGAAACCGGGAGACTATCAATTAGGCCGGTGCCCTTGGCGCTTCTTAAAACTTTGGTTTTCAACTCCAAAACAATTCGTTCCGCCGTCTTCTGACCGATTCCCGCCACTTTAGTAAGCAGACCGGCATCCCCTCTTATAATCGCTTCTTTCACTTCATCACTGGTTGCCATTTGTAATACCCCTAAGGCCGATTTAGGACCAACTCCCGAGACGCTAAGAAGCAAAACAAATAATTCCAAATCTTCCGGACTCTTAAAGCCGTAGAGATCACTCGCATCCTCGCGTACTTGATGATGCGTATAAACCTCAACTTCTTGTCCTAGTCCTAGTTCATTTAAAAATTTTTCCCCACTAAAAACTTGATAGCCCACGCCACTGACATCAATAATCATCGAGTTCAAGTTTTTGCTAATAATTTTCCCGCGAAGATAAGCAATCATAAATTAATTATTTAATCCGGCGCCGCAAAACGCTTAAAGCCGGAATATCACCCAAAGTAGTCGGAACCTCAATAATCGCCTCTCGGCCACCGCCGCCACCATGAGCCTCAGACAAAGATATTTTTTCCTGAGCGTCCCATAAAGTTTTCGGGCGCAGCTTAATTATATCATAATTTGGCCTAATAATCTCCACCTCATCGCCGACTTTAATCGTATTATGAACTTTGAAATAAACTTTAGTTTTCCCTTTTTCTGAGGGCTCGGTTTTTAACACCTGACCACAAAATTCAAATGCGCTCGCCTGCTTGGCATCGGTAATATTTTGATCCGCCTTATCCTGAAGCAAGAAGCCGGTGGTATACCCCCGATGAACTAACTTAGTCTCTAGCTCCTGATATAAGTAATTAATTTCCCGAGTTAAGGCGGCCTTGGTTAATTTCTTGGCTAAAGAAGAAAGAGCCCGGCGATAGACACCACAAACAACCGCTTGGTAATAGACGCTTTTAGCCCGGCCTTCAATCTTGAAGCTAGTTATTCCCGCTGAACGTAATTCGTTCAGATGTTTAATTAAACACAAATCCTTAGAATTCAATAAATAACTGCCATGGACTTCCCTAACTA
>CAYPWC010000098.1:0-242 GCA_964414335.1 uncultured Gammaproteobacteria bacterium
GTCCAACGCGTCCCGGAAACTGAAAAACAAGGCCGGGTCCATACTTCCACGGCCACCGTCGTGGCTCTCCCTGAAGCTGAGGAAGTAGATGTCGAAATTAAACCAAATGAAATTAGAATTGATACCTTCTGTTCTAGCGGCCCTGGCGGCCAAAGTGTTAACACCACCTATTCCGCAATCCGCATTCTTCATCTTCCCACTGGCTTAATTGTTAGTTGCCAAGATCAAAAATCACAACATCA
>CAYPWC010000098.1:252-2228 GCA_964414335.1 uncultured Gammaproteobacteria bacterium
GCTCCCGCCTCCTTGCCAGACAAGAAGAAGAACGTCTTGCTCAAGAATCTAGCACCCGCAAGACTCAAGTCGGCGACGGCGACCGAAGCGACAAAATTCGCACCTATAACTTCCCTCAGGATCGCGTCACTGATCACCGCATCAACACTTCCTGGCACAGTTTAACCAGAATTATGGACGGAGAAATTTCCGAAATTGTCTTGGCTCTAAAAAAAGCCAACAAAGAAAAACAAAATCACCATGACCGTTAAAGAGCTTATTACAAAGTCATCCCTCCCGCCTAAAGAAGCCGCCCTTTTGACGGCTTTTTTGTTGTCCTCACCCATAGAGTTCATTTGGACACACCCGGAGGCGATTGTTTCTAAAAACCTTTCTCAAAAATTTAAACGCTTAGCGGCTAAACGTCTAGCTGGCTGGTCAATAGCCGTTCTTACTGGCCAAAAAGAATTCTACGGCCTGAAGTTCAAAGTTGATAAAAACGTGCTCGTCCCTCGACCTGAAACCGAAATGATGGTTACTGAGATTATCGACATTAGCCGCCGCTTAACCGGCCCCCTATCACTTCTTGATATTGGAACTGGCTCCGGAGCAATTATTGTCACGGCGACTAAATTGCTTAAAAATAATTGCCCTCAGAAATATCCCTCTCTTCTCGCTCTCGCGATTGATGTTTCTTCCCTAGCCCTAAAAATTGCCAAAGAAAATGCTAAAAATCATCACCAGAACAAAAAGATAAAATTTATTAAAGGTGACCTTTTAAAGCCTATCCTTAGATCAAAGGGAGTTATTTCCTCTCTCCTAAAGACAGAAAATTTAATCATCGCCGCTAATTTGCCTTATCTTAACGCCAAACAAATCGCCAGTTCCCCAACTATTCACCGTGAACCGAGACTCGCCCTTATCGCTGGATCAGACGGATTGAAATACTATCGTCAATTACTAAAACAATTATCCTCTCTAGAGAAAATGGCACCCCAAAATACTCCCGGAAAACGCTATCTCCTGTGTGAAATTGATCCAGTGCAAACAAAACCCCTTAGAGCTCTAGCTAAAAAATATTTACCAGGCTGCCAAATAGAAACCAAAAAGGACTTGGCTGGTCATAATCGTCTTGTAATCATTAGTTGGCAATAAACAAAAACCCCGGGTTATCCCGGGGTTTTAGATTATCCCTTTTTACTCCTAATTTATTCAGCTTTTTTCTCTTCCTCTTTTTTCTCTTCAGCGGGAGCTTCAGCCACAGGTTTTGTTTCTTCGACCTCTACTTTCGGCTCAACTACCATTGCAATAACATCTTCAGCGTTGTTATGAACTAGCTTTAATCCTTGGGGTAAAGTTAAATCACCAACCTTAATAACATCCTCATATCCAGCTAAAACCGCCACATCAATATCAATGTGATCAACTAAATCGCTAGGTAAACATTCCACTTCCAAACTGTTAATCGACTTCATTAACATGCCGCCAAGCTCTCTAACTGCCTTAGATTCGCCCACAAAGTGAAGAGGGATTTCGGTCGTAATCTTTTCTTTCATGTTTACCTGATAGAAATCAACATGGGAAAAGGTATGTTTTAAAACATCACGTTGAATATCCTTGACTAGCACTTTAACGCTACCAGCGCCGAAATCCAAACTGATTAAGTTTGACTCACCAGCTGTCGCGAAAGCCTTTTCAAAATCAACTTTATTAATTTTCAAATTTTGATTCTCAACTCCCTTTCCGTATAAAACTGCCGGGATGAAATCGCTAGAGAGTTTTTCACTGGCCGCTCTCTTGTCTGCCTGTAATTTTACGTCCATAGATTTAATAGCTAATTTTCGATTTAATAATTATATTTTCGATTATCCCCACTAAGATTAGCAAAGATAATAAGGAACTGCCGCCATAGCTGACAAAAGGCAGCGCTAGGCCCACGACCGGCATAATTCCTATATTCATACCAATATTAATAAACATTTGAATAAAAATCAAGC
>CAYPWC010000099.1:0-2223 GCA_964414335.1 uncultured Gammaproteobacteria bacterium
CATAACGAAAACTTCACTTTAATCGCTCGCCCGCGAGTGGTAATTGGCATTCCTTTGGATCTGACAGAGGTGGAAAAGAAAGCCGTGGAAGACGCCGCTCATTCAGCGGGGGCGCGGAAAGTCTATTTAATCGAAGAAGCGATGGCGTCAGCGATTGGCGCCCGACTACCGGTAACTGAAGCAACAGCAACGATGATTGTTGATATTGGCGGCGGAACAACGGAGATTGCTGTTATCTCTTTAGGCGGAGTCGTGACTTGGCGGTCTTTGAAAGCGGCAGGCAATGAATTTGATAACAATATTATTGAATATATTCGAGAGGAATTTAATATTTTAATTGGTGAACAATTAGCGGAGAGCATTAAAATCGGTATTGGTTCAGCCGTTCCCTTGGAAGAGCCTAAAGAAATCGAAGTTAGGGGACGCGATCTTCTAACGGGTCTTCCTAAGGCGATTATGATTACCGATAAGCAAGTTCGGGAAGCGATTAGTCGAACGGTGTCGAAAATTATTGAGACCGTCAAAACGATTTTAGAAACTACTCCGCCAGAACTAGTATCTGATATTTATGAGCGGGGCCTATATCTTTCCGGTGGCGGGGCACTCCTTCGAGGAATTGATAAGGCAATTTCGGCCGCCGCTAAAATTCCCGTGAAAATTGTCGACGATCCTTTAACTTGTGTGGCGCGGGGAACCGGACTTCTTCTGGGTAACAAAGAACTGCTAGAGAAAGTGGTGCTCGCTAATAATGTTGAATAATAATTTGGGCTATCATGAAAAAAATTAAAACCAACAATCCGCTCGGGCTATTTCTCGTTGTTTTCGGACTGCTGGTTTTTTTGCAAATTATCGGTGCCTTGAAACCAGTCATTCGTTTGTTTTCTAATTCCACGGCGCCTCTAAGCGGTTCTTTATATCGTCTGGGTAATTCTTTTAATTCTGATTACAATAAGCGGGAGAGTGAAGATTCTCTGCGGGAACAAGTGGAGAAATTAACGGCGGAAATTGCCAGTTTGAAAGTAGTTAATGCTAATCAGGCGGAACTATTAGAAGAAAGTGCTAAATTGCGGGAGCAACTCAATTTTTTGCAAGCCAATAACTATCAAGCGGTAGTGGCGGCTGTGGTGGCGCGGGAATCATTAATTGAGGAAAGCGCTGGTGGTCAAGATTTAATTGTTAATCGGGGCGCTAAAGACGGAGTAATGATTGGCCAAGGGGTGGTGAGTGAAAACGGTTTAATTATTGGCAAAGTCATTGCGGTTAAAGAAACGAGTGCCAAAATTTGTCTAACCACTAGTCCGGAATGTAAGTTAGCAGCGGCCATTTTAAACGCTACTAGGACGCAGGGAATTACTGACGGCGACATGGGGTTAACCATTAAAATGAATTATGTCCCGCAACTCGAGAAAATTGCAGTTGGTGATACGGTTATTACCTCAGGTTTAGGCGGTAAGATTCCCCGGGGGCTAGTTATTGGTCAGGTGAGTGAAGTCCGAAACGAAAGTAATGAAGTTTGGCAGGACGCGACAATTGAGCCGCTTATTAATCTTAATAATTTAACGGTGGTAACGATTATTATTTCTTAGGCCTATGTTTCAGCGCTTGCTTCGTTTCTTAATTTTATTTATTAGTCAATCGGCGCTGGTAATTATTCAGTTGTCTTTGGTGAGCGCTCTGCCGGATCCTTTTCGTCAGGTAAATTTGGTTTTAATTTCGCTTCTTTTTATTTTGTTTTTTATCGATTGGCGCTGGTCGCTGATGGCCGCTTTAGTTTCTGGTTTTTGGCTTGATGTTTTGTCTTTCAATTTTTTTGGCTTTTACCTTTTAACTTTCCTGATTACACTCTATTTGGCAGATTTAATTTTACGCAACCTCCTTACCAATCGTTCCTTGTATTCCTTGCTGGCTTTGGTAGTAGCTTCTACCGTTTTCTATAACCTCCTGACCGCCTCAATTATTTATTTATTTGGCGAGGACTACGGTCGCTTTTTCCTTTTTCAGTCTGGTTTTTGGCGAGCGCTCGCTTTTCAGAGTCTCTGGAGTTTCGGTCTCTCCTTAATTTCTTTTAATTTGGCCGTACTGGTGTCGAAGAGAATCAAGCCGTTTTTCTTGGAAAAGAAATCCTGGTCATGATATGATAATTAAAAGTTAATTTAAATTTATCTATATGAAATACGATTTTATCACTTTAGGGGGAGCAACGCGGGACGTTTCTTTTTTTAC
>CAYPWC010000100.1:0-2207 GCA_964414335.1 uncultured Gammaproteobacteria bacterium
GCCTTACTCAAAATGATTTTTTCCCTATCAATTAGATAGGGGTCAAAAATGTCCTGATAGACGGCGTCCTCATCACCATCTAACGGAAAGCGGCGACCTAGTGTGGACCCGCAATTGAATGCCTGCGGCTTCAGGCTAAATAGGTACGGCCGCAAATCACTTTTCATGATTATCTGGTTTTTAGTTATTTCAATGTGCGATTTATATCAAAAATACTTTTTTGATATTCAAATTATTATAGTATAAACTGCCTAAATGTCAAACCCCGGGACCAACTAAACACCTATTTAGAGGCTTTGCCCCTAAGCGCTAAAGATGTTAAAATTAAGTTATGTCTAAAACTAAACCGAAGCTAATAATTATCGATGGCAACGCCTTAATTCACCGCAGTTTCCATGCACTACCACCAACGCTCCGTACTAAAAAAGGAGTATTGGTTAACGCTGTCTATGGCTTTACCTCCTTCCTACTAAAGGCTCTAAATGAGTTTCATCCCGAATATGTCGTTCTAACGCTGGATAAAAAGGGGCCAACTTTCCGCCACGAAGCCTATCAGGATTACAAAGCCACTCGCACCAAAGCGCCAGACGAGCTTTATGAACAAATTCCTTTAGTCAAAGAAGTGGCCCAAGCTTTTAATATTCCTATTTTTGAACTTAGCGGCTTTGAAGCCGACGATCTTATCGGCACAATCTGTACTCAAACCAAAACCGAAAAAAATCTGGAAAAGATAATTATTACCGGCGATCTTGATACTTTGCAACTGGTTGATAAAAACACCAAAGTCTATACCATGAGTCGTGGTCTAACCGATAGCGTCCTCTATGGCCCAGAAGAAGTTAAAGCGAGATTCGGTCTAAGCCCGGAACAAATTATTGACTACAAGGCTCTCCGGGGCGATGTCAGCGATAACATCCCCGGGGTTAAGGGTATTGGCGAAAAAACCGCTACCGAACTACTCGTCGCCTTCAAAACTCTCGATGGCGTCTATGAAGCGGCAAATAAAAGTAATCCGCAAATTAAACCCCGAATTATTGAGCTACTAAAAGAACATCGAGCAAATGCCTATTTAAGCCAAGAGCTAGCAACTATTAACCTCCAGGCTCCCCTAAAATTTTCTCTAGCTAATATTTCTTTTGCCAATTTTGAGCTTGAGAAGGTTATGACCGTCTTTAGCGAATTCGAATTTAGATCTTTGTTAATCAAGGTAAAAGATCTTAGAGAAAACTTTAACAAAGCCCATGGGGCCAAGAAGAATATTAGTTATCAAACTGAAATAGAAGCTAAAAATGCTAAAAAAGCTGGCCAGAATGAAAAAAAAGCATCCCCTCACCAAGAAAATTCCCACTATGAACTAATCGCCGATGATAAAAAATTTGCCGCTTTCCTAAAAAAATTAAAACTCCAAAAACAATTTACCCTCGATACCGAAACTTCTGATCTTGATCCAATTGCCGCTCGCTTACTTGGAATCAGTTTTTCTTGGAAGTCAGGTGAAGCTTCTTTTGTTTTAATCACCCCCGAACGCCTAGCCCTACTAAAACCAATTTTAGAAAACGAAAAGATAAAAAAATGCGGTCATAATCTGAAGTTTGATTGGCGTATTTTAAAAAATCAAAACATTAATCTCCGGGGATTATTTTTTGATACGATGATTGCTTCCTATCTTCTAAACCCCGGCAACCGGCAACATAGTTTAGACGCTCTGGCTTTTACTGAACTTGGCCTGGAAAAAATAAGTAAAAAAGAGCTTGCCGGCGCTACTCAACTCAGCTTGGACTTTTCTCAACTAGATCCCGAAAAACTTAGCCGTTATTCTTGCGAAGACGCCGACTTCACTAATCGCTTGGTAAAAATTCTGGCAACGCGCCTAAAAAAAGAAGATCTAGAAGAATTATTTAAAAAAATCGAGATGCCCCTAATTCCGATCTTAGGAGAGATAGAAAATAATGGCATTAAAATTGACTTGGTGCCTTTAAATAATTTAAATACTACCGTCCTTAAAAAAATTTCTACTCTAGAAAAAAATATTCACACTCTGGCTAAAACAAAATTCAACATTAATTCCACTAAACAACTAAAGGAGGTTCTCTTTGAAAAATTAGCCATCCCGACAGAAAATATTAAAAAAACCAAAACCGGTTTTTCTACAGCCGAAGAAGAGCTTGAAAAATTAAATGATCTCCATCCTATTATTCCCCTGCTCC
>CAYPWC010000101.1:0-2170 GCA_964414335.1 uncultured Gammaproteobacteria bacterium
CAAAATTCGCGAGGCGCAGATGGCAAAGGTACCCTATATGCTTGTTATGGGCGATAAGGAGGCTGATCTAAAAGTATTAACGATCAGAGAGCGTGGTCAAAATGAAACCACGGAAATGGAAAAGGATGCCTTTGTTTCTCTTGTCTTAGAAAAAAATAAAAATCGTAATTAATAAAATAAAAATAACTTATGAAGAAATATAAAACTCTCATTACTTTTCTTATCATCTTGGCGGCCGTAGCCATTCTCTTTTCGCTTGGCCGATTAACAAATCCTAAAAGCACCTCGAAGATGATTCTTTTCTTTGGTGATACTTGTCCACATTGCAAAGATGTCGATGAATTTATTACCGCCAATAAAACTCGAGAGCGTTTAGACTTCCAAGAACTTGAAGTTTATAACAACGCTAAAAACGCTCGTCTCTTAACAGCGACCGCCAAAACCTGCGGCCTCAACACTACCGATGGTATCGGCGTCCCCTTCTTCTTCGACGGTGAAAACTGTCTACTCGGATCAGAACCCATTATTAATTTTCTCAAGACTAAATAATATCTCGATATGAAAAAAATATATCTTTTCTTAGTCGGCCTTAGTCTCCTGAGTCCTTTAGCTGCCGCCAAAGCGGTCTGTCCGGTTTGTGTGGTTGCCGTTGGTGCTGGACTTGGGCTTAGCGAATATCTGGGAATTGACGACGCTGTTGCCGGCGCCTGGATTGGCGGTTTACTAGTAGCCATGACTATTTGGACGATAAATTGGTTCAATAAAAAGAATTGGACTTTTGGCAATAAAGACCTGCGCGACATTTTAACCACCATCCTTTACTACGCCCTTACCATTTGGCCGCTAATGACTCAAGGCTTCATTGGGGGGGTCGGTAATACTTTATGGGGGGTTGATAAACTAGCCCTAGGAATTGTAATTGGCAGCTTAGCTTTCTTAGGAGCGACTTTATGGTATAATAATCTCAAGAAGAAAAATAATAATCACGCTTGGTTCCCCTTCCAAAAAGTAGTCTGGCCACTAGGCGCACTCCTGATTACAAGTCTTCTCTTTTATTTCTTAACCCGCTAACTATATGAGTGAAAACATTCTATCTCTAAACGAGATGATCGACCGAGTCGATAAGATGAAAAAAGACCATGAGCTCGACCTGTCATCTGACCAAGATTTAAGTATCGCCATTATGAATCTGGTTAGTATTGAGGAGCATTTCTTTTTCACTGGTTCAAAAACCGGTAACCCTAAATACTACGACCTCCTAAACGATATTCGGGAAATGCGCAAATCGCTTCTTAAAAAAATCATTAAAGAGTATGAAGGCGAAGTCTGGTGCATTTCCAAACATCTTTTAGCCGCCAGCTATCGCTTAATGGAAGTGGGCACAAAAGCTCAAGGAAACGGCAAGAAAGAAGAAGCTCAGGATATGTTCCAAAAAGCCTATGAGCTCTATTCCCTATTCTGGGGTCTTAACATGAAACTAATTGATATTGGTGAGGTTAAAAAAATCGATGACGACGCCATTAACACCAAGAAAAAAGGGTTGGCCGGACGCCTCGGCGCCCTGGTTAAAAAAGTAATCGATTGTTGCATTGAATAATTAAATAGTGAAACAAATAAAAAAGCGGGCCGAAAGGTCCGCTTTATATTTTTGATGGCACTAACTAATAATTGCATATTCTAGCAAGTGCTCACTTTCAATTTCCGAAATTTCCTCTTGGAGGGTTTTCGGACTAAATCTTTCAACGTGAGGAACGCTGATTTTATCAAACGCTTCTTTAGGCGCCTGATAATATTTAATCAGCTTTTCCTTTTGTCTTTTAGAAAAATCTAGAAGACATAAAGGAACTGGGACAATCTCGCCTTTTTCCGGCCAGATTTCCGCCCCGCAAACGAAGCAAATCACTTGCTCCGTTACCTCGTCGTTTTCCATAAAAACAGTTTCCGGAAAATAGACGATTAAGGAGTGCGGGTGAAACATTTCCCTTACCAGAGGGGAACACAGACATTTGTCCGGCCTCACCTCGACCACGTTTTTCAACTCTTTTCCATTGCGCGTCCAATACCCGCGCTCGTTTTTTTTAAAGGTACTCATTTTTCTATAAGTTTTTGGTGTTCTTTTAAAATGTTATTCCTGATACCGGTTTTTGTCAAGACTAAAAACGCCCTAGTT
>CAYPWC010000102.1:0-2100 GCA_964414335.1 uncultured Gammaproteobacteria bacterium
TGTTATATGTATAAAAAAGTCCTTCATCATAACTAGCCAAATAGAGCGCCTTGTTGTCCTGCGGGTCAATGGTAATAAGATTAACATTTAAATCGGCGATGCTTCCCGGCCGACCAGAAATTGTTGGCACCGCAGTTAAAGAACGCCAAGTATCTCCCCGATCGCCAGTCGCAAAGAGGCTACTATCAATACTTTGACCACTGCTGCTTGAACGGGTAGAAATTGTACAAGCCGATAGGGTTAGCACTAAAGCTAAAGACGCGAGAATTAATTTAAGAGATTTCGTAAACATATTTTTATATTATTTAAAGATTAATCACGAGCTGTTCTAAAACTAAACGCGGATTAACGTTAGCGACCAAATAGTCACGCGCCTGAGAAATTAATTTAAGGCGACTGAGCAGGCTGCGGGCTTTCTCGTCGCTATTTCCTTCAAAAATGATAAGCGTCTTCTTCAGCTCTTCTAAAACCGGAGCGTTCTGGACTAAAGCGCCTTCTCCCAAATCAAGAAGCAAAAGATCGCGAATTAAGCCTTCCGCTAAATCTAAAATTTCACCAGCATCGCTCGTTGCCTGACGGCTATAGGTGCGATCAGAAAACATTTTATCTAAAGCCTTGAGGCGTAAATTAGTATCAGCTTTAAAGAGCGCTAAGAAACTATCGCTTAATTCCAAATATTTTTTATAATCCTCTTTATTTTCTAAGTAATGAATCGCTTTTAAGGGGCGACCCATAGCAAGGCTGGCCAAATCTTTAGCCAGCGAGCGATTCGTTTTATATTCACTCACTAGGTAGTCATAGATAACCGCGGCCGGGACCGGAGAGAAAAATAATTTCTGACTTCGAGAAAGAATGGTCGCCGGCAAATCGCTTTCATTTTCTATAAGAAGAATCACCACTACTTTATCTTGCGGCTCTTCCAAAGTTTTCAAAAGCGCGCTTTTAGCTTCTTCGGAAAGCCGGCTAGCATCTTTAATCAACCCGATTTTATAGGAGTTAAGGAAAGAACTCAAGCTAAGTTTCTTAATAAAATCTCGGACTTCATCGATTCCAATCGTCTTCTTATCTTCGGCTGAGAGTAAATACAGATCACTGTTAAAGCCCTCACTTTGCCCTTGCAAATTGCGAGCAAAGGCGAGCGCAATGGTGGATTTTCCCAAATCACTGGGACCGATAAAGACATAGGTCTGAGAAATTTTGCCGCTTTCTAGGCTCCGGGTCAAAAACTCCACCGCCCGGTCATTACCAATCGCTGGCCATTTGTATTTAGTTTTAAGGGCGTCAGTTAACATAATTAATTACCGGTTGAAATCTGGCCTAAATCATTATTAGTAATTCCTAGTCCCCGCTCACGCATTACTTTGAACGCGTCTTCCGGGCGACCGAGATAATACAAGTTCAAATTGCTCGGATCAAAATAGTAGGCGCGACCATTGTCCTCAACTTTAAGTAAAATCCGACCAGCAAGATTAGAATATTTCTGGGGATTATTTTGCAGAGCCTTAAAATCATTATTAGAAATTCCTAAAGAGACTGAACGCATAATTTGGTAGGCGTCTTCGGGTCGACCTAAGAAATAGCGTCTTGAATCTTCGGGGTTAACATACCAAGCTTGGCCTTGAGACTCAACTTGAAGTAGAATCCGACCCTTAAGTCTTTTAACCATCGGGCTATTTGCTGGGGCTATGGTTTGACCGTTTCCCGGGTTAAGTGCACTGGCGGCCCCAGGAAGATAGAAAGAACTACCACTATCTACCAAAGACTTAGAGTCTAAATTTAATTTCACTTCATAGCTTGAACCGTTTTTAGCATAGAACGGCTCACCGTAAATACCAGAATTAGCGCCGACATAAGTCACTAAATATGGTCCGGCGGCAAGAGATATCGCTGCCTCGCCGTTTTCCAGTTTAATTGTTCCAATTTGAACCCCTTGCTTATAGTTTTCATTCACTCCTTCAAGAGCATATAAATTCAAAGTAGCGGGTACTTCCGCTCTGATTTGACCGGCATGATCAATTAGGCGGAAGCGAAGAAGGCTCGCGGTAAAGACTTGGTCTTTTCCATTAGCTGTTAATTTCACATTCCAAAAAACATTTGAAC
>CAYPWC010000103.1:0-2088 GCA_964414335.1 uncultured Gammaproteobacteria bacterium
TATGTATAAGCTGCATATTATGGCTTTTCCTTTAGGCGTTTTAGTGGCGGCGATTGTGGCGCACCTAAAAAATCCAGTGGTTCTAGAGAAATGGTCTCGGGGTTATCGGGCGGTTGCCTATTACCTGATTCTTATTTTCTTCTTAGCCCTCTTTGTATACGCCAATATTAACTCGGGGATAGGGGAGAACGTTAATAAGCATCAGCTCATGAGTATTTTAGCGGTCCTCGCGATTTCCGGCGTATTTATTCTAAAGAAAGTAGAGCTTAAACTGTTTTATTGGTTTGGCCTCTACTCTTATGAAATTTATCTTTTTCATTGGCCAGTGATGTATCGCTATGATTTTTTGTATCGCTTTTTTCCAGCTTGGCTCGCAACAGCTCTATATTTAATTTTCTTTTTGGCGCTGGGATATGGTTTTTCTAAATTAATGCTAGTCCTGACAAAGCCCAAGAAAATATCCCCCTCGTTAAATAATCAGTAGAGAAATAAAAAAGCCGCCTTCAGGGGCGGTTTTTGGTTACATATACGGCTGGCAAATTTTCCAGGCATGGTCAATTTGCTTTTTAGCGGCAAGTAGATTTTTACTAGCCAAGATTAAGTGTTTAGCTAGTAGCATTCTGGTTTTAGCGGGATTAGTGACGCTCGGTCTTTTTGAATCAGCGTTTCCTTGGCACTCTAATTCTTTTGCGAACTCGTTAATAAAGTCAGCGACTTTATCGTAGCGCATTTTACCAATCGCTTGCGCTAATTCCTCAAATGAGCCTTCATATCCAGCCACTTTGTCAGGATGTTTTCCTTTTTCAGATTCTTTTTTCATTTTTCCTGTTTCTTAAAGAATGTCGGGGTGGAGAGATTCGAACTCTCGATCTTCTGGTCCCAAACCAGACGCCTTAGACCAACTGGGCCACACCCCGTTATTTATATAAATTTATTTTTTAATCCGTCTATCCAACCAATCAATCGAAAAAAACTGTTTACATTATTTATTCTTAGGTGAATTGTTCCATGCTTTAATTTTCTGATTGGCTTATTTCGACCGGTTCGGATAATTGAATAATGAGTCTTGATGAAATTGTTTTTAGGAATTCTGGTTATGTTATGCCAAAAATTTATAACCTTGTCAACGCTTTCAGGGTCATGAAGCATTATTTGTATTTTTATATCTGACGGTTTTATCTTTAAAAATTTTACAAAAAATTTAACCATTATTTCTATCATGTTTGGATCTGAGTTTGCGAAGTCTACACTTTTCCACTTGCTTCCGTGTGCGCCCTGCTTATATCCCTCGGCCCAATATAGAGAGACCCCAAGAATGAATAAAGAGTTTGATAGAAGTTTTTTTGATTCTTTTTCTCCTCTTTCTCTTATTTCTTTATACCTTTTTTCAGCCAAAACGGTTTGTTCTTTATTTCTAGATATTAATTTGGTAATTCCGATTGAATTTCTTCTGGATTGTATTTTTATTTCCGCTCCTTGAGAAAGTTTAATATCTTTAAGCCAATAACTCAATGTGCTCTTGGGTGCGCCTAAAATGACGCTTATTTGCTGATAGGAGTTTCCTAGTTTTCTTAGCTTTATCGCCCTGTTTTTATCATGACGCATAAATAAAAAATTGAACCCATGACAACAGTATAATTATACCATAAGTTCAATTTTTTATCAGATCTTTTTGTGCCCCGGGTCAGAATCGAACTGACGACACAAGGATTTTCCTTGACTACTTAAGTTTCCTTAAGGATTGGACTATCTCATCTCCGCTTAATAAATTAAGTACGGAGTCGGGCGCTCGCGGCGGGGTTATTGTTGGGCTCACCCGCTAGTCTCTACACCTTCTTTAATTATTAATCCCAATTAAAGCTTGGTTCGGGATTACCTTTCCATAAATTATGGAGTCAGGTTTTCCCGAGTTCACCCGATTTTCATCCCTATATTACTATAAGGCGGACCGAAAACCAGTCCTTTGCTCTACCACTGAGCTACCGAGGCATTAGGGTTTATTGAAATCCTAATTTGTTTTATTGCTAAAACTAGTTGCGGGAGTCGGACTCGAACCGACGACCTCTAGGTTATGGGCCTAGCGAGCTG
>CAYPWC010000104.1:0-2080 GCA_964414335.1 uncultured Gammaproteobacteria bacterium
AAGTTTCTCGTCAGGAAGACAGTGGCTCTTCTTTTATTTTGATTGAACCAGGGGGCGAGCGAATTATCTTCGGTGCCCGCGGCGCTAATCGGGATTTGAATTTAACTAGCGGCGATTTGAAGGCTTTAAAGGAAGCGCGCTATCTCTATTTAGCTTCGCTTTCTGGCGCCTGGGAAAAAACTTTAAAGTCTCTTTTTGCGGCGGCTAAATCAAATAAGCAATTAGTTTTTTGGAATCCGGGAGCAAAACAATATGCTGGTGGCCTCAAGAAGATTGGCCGGTTCTTAAAAGAAACTTATCTGTTAGCGCTTAATAAAGACGAAGCGATTGAACTGGTTCTAAGTTCATCGCCCAAGAAATTAACGACCGCTTTCCTTAACAACCCCGAGAATCTTCTTCGGACCATTAAAAGTTTTGGTCCGAAAATTGTAGTCATTACTTTAGGGGCCGATGGCGTCTGTGCGTTTAATGGCCAGAAAATATTCAAGCGGCCAATTTTGCGGGAAAAGACCAGAGTGGACACGACGGGAATTGGTGACATTTTCAACTCCACCCTATCGGCTGGATTGGTAATCTATAATGACCTTGAGCAGGCGATTAAGCTAGCGCTTCTTAATGCCGCCGCTAAAGTTTCTCACTTAGGGGCACAGAATGGACTGCTCACTAAAGCGGTTTTAAAGAAAAAATAATTTAAGCTATAAAAATATGATTAAAGACGTTATTATTAAATCTCTAAATAAATATACCGATGATCGGGGTTGGTTAATTGAGATTTTTCGTCAGGATGAATTTAATTTCAATCCAGCCATGTCCTATGTCAGCCTAACTAATCCGGGGGTAGTGAGAGGGCCGCATGAGCATGTCTTTCAAAGCGATTGCTTTGTCTTCTTGGGCCCGGGCAGTTTTCGTCTTCATCTTTTTGATAACCGTCCGAATTCCGAGACTAAAGGCGAGGAACAGACGATTGAAGTGGGCGAAAATAACCCCACTTTAGTGGTGGTGCCGCCTGGGGTTATCCACGGCTATAAATGTATTTCTGATACCCCGGCGGTAAGTATTAATTTGCCAGATAAATTATATAAAGGTGAAGGGAAGAAAGAAGAGGTTGATGAAATCAGATGGGAAACAAGAGATGATAGCCCTTACCATATCAACTAATTCTATGTGTATTTTTTGTCAGCTAGCGAGTGGGGCTTTGCCTTGTGAGGTAATTTATGAGGACGATTTGGTTTTGGGTTTTTTAGATATTAAACCTCTTAATCCTGGTCACGCGTTAGTAATTCCGAAAGCTCACCGGGAGAATTTAGAGGAGTTAGACACCGTCACCCTGGAGGCTTTAATTAGAGCCGCTTCTAAAATTGGTCGGAAGATGAAAGAGTCTTTAGGAGTTAGCGGCTATAATGTCTCTCTTAATAACGGTGTCGTGGCTGGTCAAGAGGTAATGCATGTCCATTTTCATATTATTCCGCGTCAAGAAAATGATGGTCTAAAGCCTTGGCCGCGCCGGGAATATGCTCCGGGCGAAAGAGAAGCGCTTGCTAAAAAATTAGCCATTTAAATTTAGCTTATGAAAATTTTAGTTACCGGCGGTGCCGGTTTTATTGGTTCTAACTTTATTCACTATTGGCTCAAAAATCATGAGACCGATGAGATTGTTAACTTTGATGCTTTAACGTATGCCGGCAATTTAGATAATTTAGCGGGGTTAGAGAATAATCCTCGCTACCAGTTTATTCAAGGTGATATTACTGATGAAGTGGCCGTTACCGAAGCGATTAAAGGAATTGATTTAATTGTTCATTTTGCCGCCGAAAGCCACGTTGATCGGTCGATTTTAGATAGCGCTAGTTTTATTAAAACAAATGTGGAGGGAACGAGAGTTCTTCTTGAGGCCGCCAGAAAAAACGGCAATATTCGTTTTCATCATATTTCCACTGATGAGGTTTTTGGGTCACTCTCTTTTGATGCTCCAAAATTTAACGAGAAGACACCGTATGATCCTCGGTCCCCCTATAGCGCTTCCAAGGCAGCTTCTGATCATTTGGTGCGCAGCTATTTTCATGTTCACGGTTTACCCATT
>CAYPWC010000105.1:0-2034 GCA_964414335.1 uncultured Gammaproteobacteria bacterium
GGAAAGCAAACAAAAGCGCCCCCAAAATGAGAATGAAAATAACGACGATATAAATGATGTAGCGATGAGCGCTTCTCATAGTTTACAAATTCTATTTATTATAATAATAGGTGGTTAAGGTAATGTCGGCCGAATTGCCACCCGGAGAAAAGTTAACACTGGTAACATCAAACAACCTAAGATTATTTTCTAATAACTTCAAAAGGTTTTTAAAGCCGGCATAATCAACGGCGGTAATCGCTAATTGCAAGTTAAGCTTGCCCACCTTACCCGTTTGAGCAACTACCTCAGGGGCGCCCGCCTGCGGCTTAACTGTTAAAGGATCATCAATCTTCACCGAGTTGAGAATAAAACCATTTTCACCAATAATTTCTCCCAGTTCACCAAACAAAGCCTCCTTAACATAACTGTCCGGCAAGACTCCGTTAAACTTATCAAGGTCTGCCGCCGGAATCTTTTTATATAGATCAGCCACGATTTTAAGGCTGTTCAACTTTTTATACTGCTCCGTATAAAGGCGCTGTTGTTGTTCGAGATTAATCTTAATGGCCGCCATCGTGTCATCATACTTTGGTTTAATGACTAAAGAATAGGAGAGAAATAAAACCAAAAGCACAACCAAAACCATGAATATATTAAAATAGATATTCAGAAATAAATTTAAGGCATTTTTATTTTTTTGCTGTCTGGGGGCCATAAATAAAACTAAATTATTTCTTGAAAATAGCCGGGTCAAGCTCAAAGCTCAAAGAAAAATTAACTCCGACTTCTTGACTAGGACCCTTGTCTTTAGAAATGATGGAATTAACGCTTAAAACTTCCACGTTTTTAACCAATGGACTTTCTAAAAAAGCTTTTACCTGCCAACTAACTTCGGCATAACTAAGCGCTCTAGCACTGAGTGTATATTTACCGCTCGTATCGCCACTAAAGCCGTCATACTTAACAGTGCTTAAAGTATTTTTCTCTAACCAGTTAAAAAAATTGGAAAAATAGACATGGCTATCTAAAAGCTTACCAAGCTCAATCGACTTATCTTTAAAAGCCAAAGCTTCATCGGCTTTGCCTTTGATATTACTAATCTCCCGATTAACTTTAGCAATTTCACTATCGAGCGCTTGGGCTTTTAGAATCTCCTGCTTCTCCCACCAACTAAGCCCAAAAACGATTTCGGCAACAAAAATGCCCGCCACAAAAACAACCATTAAAAGCATGGCAATATTTTTGTTCCAATCAAAAGAAATCTTGACCTCATCTCTGATCAAGTTAACCTCCAAAATCTTTGGATTCTGGAGTATGTTCTTTTTGGCGTCTGTTTGCTTACTACCTTTTTTCTGCTTAAAGAAAAGCATGGGGGTCTTATATTATTAACTCGCCATTTATGACTCTATCTCTCTCATCCCGAGACCAATCGCGACTGCTAGCTTCGGACCAATTTCCGACAAGACCGGCTTAAGCTCTGCCGGGCAAACCACTCGATTCCAAGGGTCGCCAATAATTACTTTAATATTCAAACGTTTAGAAAAATAGTCAGCTAAATTAAGGAGCATCGCCCCGCCACCGGAAAGAACAATCTTCTCGATTTCCCCGCCCGCTTGCGAACGAAAGAAATCAATCATGTACTGAATTTCGGTAATGATCGGCTCCAAGGTCTTCATAATAAGTTGGGGTAATTCTTCTTGACTGTCAGCTTTTAGAGCCACACTTAAATCAAATTTAAATTGCTCCGCTTGCGCAAATGTTAGTCCTAGTTTTTCTGATATTACTTTAGTAACCGTTGATGAGCAAACAGCTAAGCTCCGATTTAGAACCGGGATACTTTCTTTGACGATAGAAATGTCCGTGCTGTTAGCGCCAATCTCCGCGACCATCACCGTGGATTTATCATTGCCGATTAAGGATCTAACTAAAGAAAAAGTTTCTGTCTCCAGGCTAACCAAGTTAAGGTTAGCTTGTTTGAAGACTTCAATATATTTACGAACCAATTTCTTGGGAGAGCCAGTGAGGAAGACGCGCATATTACCTTTCGTCGGC
>CAYPWC010000106.1:0-1686 GCA_964414335.1 uncultured Gammaproteobacteria bacterium
AATGGGAGTGCGGCTTAAATTGTTGTTTTTTCCTGAAGTGCTATAATTAAGTGATAAAAACAATAAAATAAGGATTAATATTTAGTTAATCCTAACTAATAATTATATGTCAGAGCTTAAAACTAATCATCACCATCATCATGGTTTGCGTTTTGTGCTAGCGCTTGTCGGTTTAGTTCTTTTAGCCGGGGTCATTACCCTTGCTCTTCTTCGCGATCGAATCGTCAATGACCACTATCAATCAGTGACCATTAACGGGCAAGGAAAAGTTGCCTATCAACCCGATCTCGCTCTGGTTACCTTAGGAGTCCAGATTGACAAGGTGAGCCGGGCTGATGAGGCTTTAAATCAACTTAATGCCAAGGTCAATGAAATCATTAAGGCTGTTCGGGCTTTAGGGATTCCGGCGGCCGACATTCAGACCCAAAACTATTCTCTCTATCCTCAATATGACTACCGTGACAATGTCTCGAGCGTTTCGGGCTATAATGCCAATGAGCAATTGGTTATTAAAGTGTCGGGTTATGATAAGACTCCGGAGCTTCTGAGCACAGTTATTGCCGCTGCCTCTAAAGCCGGGGCTAATCAAGTTAATAGTCTGACATTTGATTCGTCAGTTATGAACGACTTAAAGCAACAAGCGAGAATTTTAGCGATTCAAGACGCGAAGGAGAAAAGTAATGACCTCGCCCTTGCCGCCAGTGTTCGTTTAGATAGAATTATTGGTTGGTATGAAAATTTGGTTAACCCGGTAGCGATGTATAGCGACTATGGTAAAGGAGGAATGGAATCAGCAGCTATGAATTTGAGCCCCAATACGCCCTCTGGCAGTCGGGAAGTAATTGTTGAAGTGGGTGTCACCTATCGCCTTAAACCGGATTTTAGAAGAGAACGAGCGATAAATAATCAATAATTAGTAATTAACAATAATTAATATATTTCTTTAGTTTCATAATCTTATGAACGGAAACGGAAATTCTGACCAGGGTCGGGAGTCTTTAAAGGGGAAGACAGTGCTCATCGTTAACAGCACTGGAGCTAATGATCCTCTTCATTCCAAGAAGCTTTTTATTAAAAAGGTCAGGAATTTTGGCGCTAAAACTATTATTTTAAGCCAAGAAGCGGCCAGCTTTCAGCCCTATGTTGACTATTCAGTATCAGCTGATACCACCAACTATCAAGCTTCTTTAGCGGAGCTGGATAAGTTCTTGGGTAATAACCCAGGGGTAAAGCTTGATGGGGTAATCACTTTTTTAGAAGATGATGTTCTTTTAACCGCTAAAATTGCTGATAAATACCATTTGATTAATATTCCCTATAAAGTCGCGGTGGAAGCGCGCAATAAATATTCTTTTCGGGAATTTTGTGCCGCTAACGGTTTGCCGACGGTTAAATTTAGATCCCTTAAAAACGGCCGAGATCTAGAGGAGGTAATTAAGCTGTTTAATTTTCCGTTGGTAGTGAAACCCGCCTATGGCGCTTCGAGCGCTTTTGTCGTTAAAGTAAATAACGAAGAGGAGCTAAGAGAAAGTTACGATTACATTAAAAAAACTATTTCGCCCAAGATTGAGTCCGCTTTAAATGATGGGCTTGAAGTCTTTGTCGAAGAATATATTGACGGCGATGAAGTTGATCTTGATATCCTTGTTCAAAACGGCAAGATCAAATTTTGTGCCCTATCTGATA
>CAYPWC010000106.1:1696-1998 GCA_964414335.1 uncultured Gammaproteobacteria bacterium
TTTTGTCGAGACAACGCGGATGACGCCTTCCAGCTTGCCACCCAAACATCAAGCCGAATTAATTGCGATGGCTGATGAAACTTTGGAGAAGCTGGGGATTAGAAACGGCTGTATTCATTTTGAAGCTAAATCAACTCCGCGGGGGCCGATGCCGCTAGAAATTAATCTTCGCCTGGGTGGTGATGAAGTCTATCCGAGCGTGAAAGCTGCTTGGCACGTTGACCTGGTTGAGAACTTGGTGAAAATCGCTTGCGGCATCTATATTCCTAAATTTGAATTTCCGTCCGGTCCCTATGAATATC
>CAYPWC010000107.1:0-1905 GCA_964414335.1 uncultured Gammaproteobacteria bacterium
GAAAACAATTAAAACAATTGCTAAAATAAATAAGGGTAAGCGAAATAGCAAAGGAACAAAAGCGGTCAAAGCAATTAGTAGTCCTGAGACAATTAGTACTCGGCTACTGAGACGATGAGTCTTCTCCCAGACCGCCTCTGAAGACATTGTCCAGGGAGTCCTAATACCCATAAACCAATTCATTTTTACCTTTTCCAACATTAAACCGATGGCCAAAAACAAAATTCCCACCATAATTGGAGCATAGAAACCGACTCTCACCTGATAACCTAAACCATTTAAGCCCATCATGAAAAATAGTATGGCCAAAAAGGCGATAATTAAATCTTTAAATCGGTGATAGGTGCTCGCAAAGCTTAAATACTGTTCCTTCTTCGGATCAAAATAAGGCAAAGCAATAAACATCAAATAGATACCAAGCATCATCAAAGGAAGCAAAAAAGCGGCCAGAAACGGACCACTATAGCCATCAACTTCACCCTTAATATTCCAGTGAGTCGGCACTTGATCGGGAAAATACTGATAGAAAAAGAGTGCTCCGAAAAAGGAAACTACTAAAGCGCTAATTGAAAACCACTCTGTCTTGAAACTAAATTTAATTGGACTAGCCATAGATTTAATGTTTGTTAATTATTTTTTTGTCATGAATAAAAGACTTATAGAGTACCGGAACAATGAAAAGCGTAAGGAAAGAAGAAAGCATTAAACCAAAAATAATTGCCCCGCCCAAAGCGCGCCACATCTCATTGGAGAAAGTAATCGGAATAATTCCCAAGATTGTACAAATAGAAGTGATAAAAATTGCCTCTAGTCGTGATTTACCAGCATCAACAATGGCATCATTAAATTCAATGCCACTGACTAAATTCAAATTAATCTTATCCATTAAAATAATTGCATTCTTAACAACGATTCCGCATAAAGCCAAAATACCAATGAGACCCGGGAACGATAGATTTAAACGGGAAACGGCTAAACCAAAGAAAACACCAATAAGCGCTAAGGGGATGGTCACGAGAACAATGCCCGCCTTCTTAAAAGAATTGAATTGGATAATAAGCGTAGAGATAATTAAGAGAAAGGCCACGACCATTGCCCGCAAAATCGACATCACTGATTCAGTGTTTTGTTCACTTTCGCCGCCATAGGTAATTTCATAGCCAGCCGGAAGTTCATAGTCTTTAACCTTCTTCTGAAATTCGGAAACGACTAAAGTCGCGTTTGCTCCTCCCCGCAAAGTCGCTGTAAGAAGAACTGTCCGGCGCTGATCAATTCTAGTAATCGTCGCTACCGCCGGTCGAAGTTCGATTGTGGCCACGTCTTTAAGAAAGACCGGTTGATTCTTAGCGTTTAAAATTTGTAAGTTTTGAATCGCTTCTAAATCCGGGATTCTCTCTGACAAAAAGCGCGCTAACACCTTTATCTCCTTACCACCCGTGATAACAGTTGTCACTTCCGTTCCGGTAATCGCTAGGCGGAGAGCAGAACCGACCTGAACAGCACTTAAATCATATAGCTCTAAGCGAGCTGGGTCTAAAGTAAAAGTATAATCCGCTGGCGAATCCTTCAAAGAAATATCAGTTTTAGAAACATCGGGTAAAGACTTCAAGGGGACTTCCAACTCTTTAGCGATTAAATCAAGTACCTGCAAATCATCTCCACTGATATTCGCCTGGAAGGCCGCTCCTGAGGGTGGACCACCAGCGGCCGCTTCTGCTTTCACCGTCGCCCCCTTAATACTCGCTAAATCAGAGTTAAGCTTATCAGCTAGTTCATAGGCTTTAATATTACGATCTCCAGTCGGACTTAGTTTTAAAGTAAAGGAGGCTAAATGTGAAGAGCTACCGCCTCCGACTAAACTATTTGTCGAAGCTCCGCCTCCTACCAGCGTGGTAAAGTTAACAA
>CAYPWC010000108.1:0-1878 GCA_964414335.1 uncultured Gammaproteobacteria bacterium
AAAGCCATAGCGTTCTCGGAGCCGATTTTCCATAAAGCGGACATAGGAAAAATGAAGATCATCGTTCGGTCCAATTCTAACAATAAAGTGTGGGGGATTGTTTTTTACCTGCTTGAATTCATAAATTCTTGGCGCTTTTAATCCTTTTCCTTTGGCCGGACGATGAAGCTTTACTACTTGGCTTAGGAATTTTGTGCACTGAGAAGAGCTAAGTTCAAGTTGTCGCTCTGCGGCGATTTTAAGAATCAGATCAAGAATCTTGTTAACCTTTTCACCGGTTTTTGCAGAAATAAATTGAAGGGGCGCCCAAGTTGCAAAGGGCAGCTTGTCATAAATTGATTCAGTCCATTTTTTGGTATCACGGTTTTCGACCAGGTCCCATTTATTGGCGATAAAAACTAAACTTTTGCGGCGGTCAACGATTTCTTGGATGATTTTTGAATCCTGGTGGGTAATCGGCTCACTTAGGTCTAAAATCAACAAAGCAATATCAGCCTTATCTAATGACTTTAGAGATTTTAGAATTCCGGGTTTTTCCAGTCCCTTGCTTTTAGTTCCCTGTTTGGAGATGCCGGCAGTATCAACTAGAGTAATATTTTTTTCTTGATAAATTAAATCTGTATTTTGGGGTTCGCGGGTTGTATGAGCGATTGGACTAACAATGACGCGCTCATAACCTAAAATAGCATTAAGGAGGGATGATTTTCCGACATTAGGCTTTCCAATTAAACAGACATTAATCGCGTCTTGGTTTTTGTTCTCGGGAGCTTTTTTATTCTTTCGTTCATTGTCGATTGTAGTAATTACTAAATCCAAAAGATCGCCCGTTCCCATGCTACTAGCGGCTGAAACGGGGACTGGTTCGCCTAAACCAAGTTTGTTAAATTGGGCGGCCTCAGAAGAAAAGCGAAAATTATCCACTTTATTAGCGATGAGCATTATCTTTTTTCGGTAGCGCTCACTTTTTTTAAGGGCGGCGGCAATTTCTTTGTCTTCCGGGAGAATTCCCACTTTAGCGTCGACTATAAATAAAATTAAATCAGCTTGATCAAGATAGGAGCGCGCCTGTTTTTGGGTTTGAGCATCAATACTATCAGTAGCAATTTTTTTTGTTAATAGATATCGCCAATCAAGAATACCAGCGGTGTCCACTAATTCAAAGGCGCTGTTTGACCACTCCACTAAACCTAAGTTACTGTCTCTAGTGGTGCCAGCAATGTCAGATACTAAGGCTTGGCGCTTTTCCGTTAGGCAATTAAAAAGCGTCGACTTGCCGACGTTGGTTCGCCCGCATAACACTACTAGTGGCAGATTGTTTTTTAGAGGTTTAGTCATATAAGATTACTCTTTATTAGCGTCCGTTCCAAGAATAAGTAGAAAGTCCGCTTCATTTTCTCCGCTTTGATATTGTTCCAGCCAAATAGGAGAATTAAAGGCTTGAGTGGCCCCACTTATTTTTTTTAGGATAGTTAATGATTCGTTCTTTTTTCCGGCGGTTAAATCATAAACAACGGTTTGTTCATAATTTCTCTCGATGGCATTGCCGGTGCCGCTAACAGTGAAGAGATAGTCTTCAATTTTGGTGGCGGTTTTTCCGGCGAGACCAGCAATCCAGGTGCCGTTAGCAATAAAGACAGAGGCATCATCGGTTACTTTAGGAATTTTTTTAATGGCGGTAGCCGAAGGGGTGGCAAAAATATTTTGAATAAAATTTCTGATTTCTGAAAAATTTCCGGAACGAGGAACGAGGATATAGGCGCCGTCTTGTCCGGTTCCAGGAACAAGCAGTCCGTCGGGAGCGTCGCTTAGAACTTTGTTAATAATTTGATCACGACTAGCGTCTTTAAATAAATTCCAGACGCGCAGCATTTCCCAGGC
>CAYPWC010000109.1:0-1818 GCA_964414335.1 uncultured Gammaproteobacteria bacterium
TTATTATAATAAGTAAACTATGAGAAGCGCTCATCGCTACATTATCTATATTGTTGTTCTCCTGATTCTTGTTTTAGGAGCACTCCTTTTCGCTTTTCGTAACCAAGCAGTCGGCTTTTTGAATGATAAAACTGGTTTACCCGAGGCAGAACTCAATACTAATATTGCTACCAGTTCGCTTAAGAATGTTTTGGATACGACGGTTTTAGAAACACCGAAGTTTGATTCTCTCAAAGATAATGTTAAAAAATTTGATTTCGATAGTATTTGTAATACGCCGATTGGCCGGATAGAGACGAGGGCAACCTCGACTGACGGAGAGTCGGTTACAACGAGTGCGGTTTTAAACTGCGTGCTCGGTAACGGTCTGCCATTTGCCGTTCCTCCTAAAAAATAAAAACCATGAATAAGAATGATCAACTGTTAGCGGCGCTACAGTCAAAAAATCTGCTCCCCGCCGATAAAGTGGCGGATATTAAAACGAGAGTCCAAAAAGATAATTTGGACTTAAGTGTTTATTTGGTCGGACAAAGACTAATTGATGAAGAAAAATTAACGGAAATAAAAGCGGAGATAAATGGTTTGCCCTACTATAATCTTCTTAATGAAGAAGTGCCGGAACAAATTTTGAACTTTTTGCCAGAAGATATTTCCAAAACCTATAAAATCATTTGCTTCGGACAAGAAGCAAAAACAATTAAGGTTGGTTTATTGGAACCCGACCTTAAATCCATGGAAGCGGTTAACTTTTTAGCGGCTGATGAAAAACTCACCGTCAACTACTATCTCATTTCTAATTCCAGTTTCCAAAAGATTTTTAAACAATATCAAAAATTAGAAGAAGAAATTTCGAGCGCTTTGGAGGTTAAGGCTAAAGAGGAAGGGGAAGAATTAGTGACTGTTAAAACTGAGTCTGAAGGAGTGAGCGATGAAGATATTAATAGTGCTCCGGTTTCTCGAATCGTTTCCGTTATTATTCGTCATGCGGTTGAAGCCCGAGCCTCTGATATTCACATTGAACCGTTTGCTAAAGAAAGCCGGGTGCGCTATCGTATCGACGGTATTTTGCATACTTCTTTGACGCTTCCGAAAAGCATTCATAACGCCATTATTGCTCGTATTAAGGTGCTTGCGAAACTAAAACTTGATGAAACCCGTATTCCCCAAGACGGTCGTATTCGACTTCTAGTTAATAACCGGGAAGTTGATTTCCGTGTCTCGACACTCCCCCTTGTTAATCAAGAAAAGGTTGTTATGAGAATTCTCGACACTACTAAAGGCGCGCCGACACTTGAGGGGTTAGGGTTTAGTAAGTTGGCCTTGCGGCGTATGGCCGAGGGCATTAAGAAGACGAGTGGTATTTTCTTAGTCACTGGTCCGACCGGAAGCGGTAAGACGACGACTCTTTATGCTATTTTAAATATTCTAAACCAAGAAGGCGTTAACATCTCGACCTTAGAAGACCCGATCGAATATGAAGTTAAAGGAATTAATCAATCGCAAATTCGGCCCAAAATCGGCTTCTCGTTTGCTAATGGTTTAAGATCCCTTTTACGCCAAGATCCTAACATTATCATGGTGGGAGAAATTCGTGACGAAGAAACGGCTGAACTTTCTATTCATGCCTCTTTGACCGGCCACTTGGTTCTTTCCACTTTGCATACTAATGATGCTTTAGGCGCTATTTTCCGCTTGATTGATATGAAGATTGAACGCTTCCTTTTGTCTTCAACCCTTAAAACCGTGGTCGCTCAGCGTTTAGCACGTCGTCTCTGTGAACATTGTAAACAACCGACCGAGCTATCAGATGACGCCAAT
>CAYPWC010000110.1:0-1802 GCA_964414335.1 uncultured Gammaproteobacteria bacterium
ACTTGGTTAAGAGTATTTATTTTTTCTTCTAAAAATCTTTCGGCCAAGCCTTTGAAAGCTTGGGGGTCGTCGGTGGTATAGTATTTTGTTTCCGGGTTTTTGACAAGAGTTAGGCCGAGCTCCTTGTGGCGATTTAAATAATCTTTTAGACTACT
The DNA here is from genome assembly GCA_964414335.1 of uncultured Gammaproteobacteria bacterium. GTDB lineage: Bacteria > Patescibacteriota > Patescibacteriia > Patescibacteriales > UBA12465 > UBA12465. Next base: position 156 of record CAYPWC010000110.1, read on the forward strand.
GGCGATTATTTCTCCCGGATGGAAGACTTTAACCCGGCGGCCCATAATTTGTTTAATTTCATGATAGAGAAAGGGGTAGTGGGTACAGGCAAGAATTAAGGCTTCAACCTTTTTAGCTTTAAGCGGTCTGAGATATTTTTTTAGAATCATTTTGGTTTCTGGTTTTTTTAGCCAGTTTTCTTCAATGAGGGGAACGAGTAAGGGGGTGCTCTTTTGCTCAACAATTAATTGAGGAGCGAGCTTGGCTAGCTCAAGCTTATAGGCATTGGAATTAATGGTTGCCTTAGTGCCGATAACGCCGATGCGGCGATATTTCTTTTCTTGGCTAGCCGCTTCGACTAACGGGCGGATTACTCCGAGAAGACGGCGATTTGGATAGCTGGTTTTAAGATATTCATTTTGAAGGCGCCGGAGAGCTTGAGCAGAAGCGGTATTACAAGCGATAATTATCAGGTTGCATCCTTGTTTGAATAGAAACTGGACCGCCTCCTTGGTGTAGTTATAAATAGTTTCTTGTGATTTTCCCCCATAGGGAAGGCGGGCATTATCGCCGAGATAAATATAGTTATAGCCGGGAAGTTCTCGTTTTAAATCCTTAAAAATTGTTAGTCCCCCTAAACCTGAATCAAAAATGCCGATAATATTTTTTCCTTTATCTTCTGACATATTTTTTAAACAAGTCGCCACGTTCTTTATAGTTTTTAAAAATACCAAAGCTAGCACAAGCGGTCGACAGAAGCACGACGTCTCCGGGTTTGGCTTTATTTTTAGCCGCTTTAACGGCAACCTCCATATCACGGGCCATTAGGAGTTTATTTTTGGGGAAATTTATTTTTTCCAGTTCTTGCTTTATTTTGGGAGTGGCTTGACCAGGAAGGAGAATCAAAAAGCGCACTTTTTCTTTAATTGTTTTGGCGAGCTCTTTAAAACTTGCTCCTTTGTCCGCTCCGCCAGCGATTTGAATAATCGGCCGGGAGAATGATTTAAGATCAAGATCGGTACTTTCGGGTGTAGTGGAGAAGCTGTTATCGTAGTAGCTGACGCCTTTAATTTTTTTCACAAATTCCAAGCGGTGTTCCAGATTGGTAAAATTGGCCACCACTTTTTTGCTTATCGCTGGTTTAATTTTTAGGAGACTAGCCACTGCTAGTGCGGCGCCAATATTTTCTTGGTTATATATTCCCGCTAAGCCAGAAGTAATTGGGTTAGCAGTGAAATAAACAATTTTTCCCGGCAAAGAGACGCCTTCTAATTTAGTTTTTAATTTCTGATTAACTACTAAATAGCGATTACTTTTTTGGTTGGCAATGTTTAGTTTCGCTTTCCAATATTTAGTCAGCGATGAGTGAAAGTTCGGATTATTAGGATCGGCCGGTGCTAGATGTTCCGGATAGAGGTTAGTGATAACAGAAATTTGGGGAGAGAAATTGAGATCTTCGAGTTGAAAGCTTGAAAGTTCCAGAACAACATAATCGGTCGGTTTTATTTTGTCTAGAAAAGTTAATGGGGAGACGCCGATGTTTCCGCCTAACCAGACTTTTTTTCCATTAGCTTTAAGGAGACGAGAAATTAAGGTGGCGGTTGTGCCTTTCCCTTTGCTGCCGGTAACGCCAATAATATTTTTGGTAGGGCAAAAAGTGAAGAATA
>CAYPWC010000111.1:0-1791 GCA_964414335.1 uncultured Gammaproteobacteria bacterium
TCCTGAGATAGAACCTGTTGGTTTTTCTAAAATGAGTATTAAAGAAGCTTGTTTTCTTCCTCGCGATGTGAAGCGCTTAAATCCATAATTAAATCGATAACTATATGTCACGAATTTTAATTAAGTCTCTCTACCGAGAGACGGAGAAACACCTTTCTCAGGAAATCATGGTTTCTGGTTGGGTGCGAACATCAAGAAGTTCTAAAGAATTTGGTTTCATTGAGCTTAACGATGGTTCATTTTTCAAAGGATTACAAATTGTGTTTGATTCTAGTTTGGCAAATTTTTCTGAACTTGAAAAAATTAGCGTTGGCTCGTCTTTAGAAGTGTCGGGACAATTAGTAACATCACCGGCTGCTGGTCAAGCGTTTGAACTCAAAGCTGCTCAAGTTACGATTCTAAACGCCGCCCCTGAAAACTATCCGCTTCAGAAAAAAAAGCATAGCTTTGAATTCTTGCGGACAATTGCTCATTTGCGGGTTAGAAGCAATACCTTCTCGGCGGTTTTTCGTTTACGCTCGGTTCTTAGTTTCGCGATTCATAAATTCTTCCAGGAAGAAGGTTTTAGCTATATTCAAACGCCGATTATTTCTACCAGCGATTGTGAAGGCGCGGGAGAAATGTTTCAGGTGACCACTTTAGATCTTGATAAACCGGCTCGTAATGATAAAGGGGAAATTGACTACCGTGAAGATTTCTTTGGCCAGAAGGCGGGGTTAACTGTGAGCGGGCAGCTAAACGCGGAAGCGTTAGCGATGGGACTTAATAAAGTGTATACTTTTGGTCCAACTTTCCGGGCGGAAAATTCCAATACGACGCGACATGCGTCTGAATTTTGGATGATGGAACCGGAAGTAGCCTTTAATGACCTTAAAGACAACATGGATTTGGCCGAGAAAATGCTTAAATATTTAATTCGCTACGTCCGTCAAGAACTACCGGAAGAGATGGAGTTTTTTAACAAGTTTATCGATCCGGGAATTAGCGAACGTCTTGATAATATTGTTAATTCCGATTTCGGCCGCTTAACTTATACGGAGGCGATTGAGATTCTAAAGACATCTGGAGAAAAATTTGATTATCCGGTGGAGTGGGGAATTGATCTTCAAACTGAGCACGAACGTTATTTAGCCGAGAAAGTGGTTAAGGGGCCGGTATTTTTAACCGATTACCCTAAAGACATTAAGGCTTTCTATATGCGCCTTAACGATGATGGTCGCACCGTGGCCGCGATGGACTTACTAGTTCCGGGAATTGGTGAAATTATTGGTGGCAGTCAGCGGGAAGAGCGTTTAGAGAATTTAGAGAAACGAATGAGGGAAATGGGACTTAACCCAGAAGATTATGAATGGTATCTTGATTTACGCCGTTTCGGTTCGGTTAAGCACGCGGGCTTTGGTTTAGGCTTTGAGCGGTTGGTAATGTATCTTTCGGGAATGGTAAATATTCGTGATGTCATTTCTTTCCCGCGCACGCCTAAGAACGCTCAATTCTAAAGCCATGAGACTGCCGATGTCAGTTTTATTATTTTTAGTAATTTTACCTTTCCTGGCCGCTTTAATAATTTCTTTTATTATGGCTCTTCGGGAAGGGAAAACTAATATGAATCACGAATCTAGCGCTAAATATTCTTTCTACTACCTTTTGTCACTAGCCGCTTTAATTTTCATGGCTCTTGGTTGCGGGCTGGTTCTTTTCAGTATTATTAATGAGCTTATCCCCGATGTTTTAGGGGGTTATAATTTGAGCGTTGACGGTCAATTAAAGTTTGCTATTTCAGCGCTTTTTATT
>CAYPWC010000112.1:0-1760 GCA_964414335.1 uncultured Gammaproteobacteria bacterium
CGAAAATCGACTTAGTCAAAAAGATATAAATAATACTTCTAATCGCCCGCTTCCAGAGCCGACCCTTCGCCTTTTTATACTTCGCCGCGCAAACTTTTTTGAGACTACTAATAAAATTCTTTTCGCTTTTTTGCGATTCTCCATAGATTTTAGTGGGATCACTTTCAATCGTTTCGGTTAAAATAGAAAAATAGAGACCGTAAATCCTAACCAACCGATCAAGTTGCCTTACGAGAGGATGCGTCATCTGACGCTTAATCTCTGCTTCTAAATCACCCATCCTATCCGCTACTTCCTTAATTTTCTCGGTATCGCTATCCGAATAATTATCCCGCTCTGATAAGTCGAGCCAAGTGCTGTTATAGTATTTAAACAGCACAAACCGTAACATTTCGTCATCCTGCTTTAAATATGTTCTGGCAATTGCTAAATAGATTTGAATATCTAAATCTGCTTCGTAGGGCAAGTCCGCGGGGAGTTTAATCGCCCCTGATAAAACATCAAACAGGCTGTTAACGACCATTTGCTTCACCGGATTCGGCGCTAAACGCTCCTCAATTTCACAAGCTGCCAAAGTCAAAATAAAAGAGACTAAGTGATTCTTTTCATTAATTAAATCTTTCGCCTTATTAATATCTGTCTTCAGGTTCAAAGAAACATTAATTTTAGACACCACCTCGTTTTTTAGGCGAATGTATTTTTCAATTAGAACCGCCACTTCCCTAATTTTAGTTTCCGGAATCTTGTTGTTCGGAAGATAGCTAGCTCTAATTAGCTCAACTAGCAAGTGTTCGGCAAGCTTAGCGCTTTCGACATCTTTAAGGACACCTTCAATCATTACCTGGCGACGCAGAATCCGGGCAATGGCATTTTTGCGTAACAAATGATCCTCTTCATAGTCAACCGCATTTCTGATTTTTTCATAGAAAAAAGCCAGTCGCGAAATCAAAGTCGAAACCTTGATTTTAGGGACATTGTCATCGCTCACTTCTTGGCGATTTTGCTCGCTATAGATTACTTGAAATAATCTCTTGGTATTCTCGTTCAGTTCCGTTGGACGGGAATCCTCGGCGCGCTTCATTAAATTTGGGCTAACCATATAAAAAAATGTGAAATTTATTCGCAATCTTATTGTATCGTGTTTATTTCTAAAACGCAAACCCTTCTGCCCTTGACATTAGAGCCGCTATTTTGTATGATAGAAGCAGATAAATAAGGTGACCGCGAGGTCATTTTTAAATACCAAATTTTAGCCAATATGAACAAATTAACTAACTACATCAAAGACTCGGTCACAGAAATGAAAAAAGTCACTTGGCCGACAAAAAAAGAGACTACTAACTACACGCTGCTTGTCATCGGGATCAGTTTAGGGGTGGCTCTATTCTTAGGTCTTTTAGATTATCTCTTCACTACTGGTTTCCAACTTATTATTAATAAATAATAACAATTAATCGTTCTTAAATTTATGGCCAAGCAACTATTAAACCAAGGCCGACGTTGGTACGTCATCCATACCTATTCTGGCTATGAGGAAAATGTCGCTCAAAATCTTAAACAAAGAGTTGAGTCTTTGGACATGGAAGACAAGATTTTCAGTATTTTAATCCCGACGGAGAAAAAAATTAAAATCAAAAACGGTAAACGTAAAGTAATCGAAGAAAAAATCTTCCCTGGCTATATTTTGGTAGAAATGATCGTCACTGATGAATCTTGGTATATTGTCCGTAACACCCCGAATGTCACTGGCTTTATCGGCA
>CAYPWC010000113.1:0-1688 GCA_964414335.1 uncultured Gammaproteobacteria bacterium
AACCGCCAAGTGGTGTATGCGATTTATAAGACGGCGAGCGCCTTAGAGCTCGCTAATGTTCCGGAGATTAAATTATTTAACAATCCAGAAACGAAATTGGAATTTACCGGTGCCCAGAAAGAAATGCAGCGCCAAGCGGAAGCGAGAAACACGGCGGACTTAGTTCATGAAAAAACCAAAGATGAAAGTGGTGATAAGGTTGGTCGTAATGATCTCTGTCCTTGTGGTAGCGGCAAGAAGTTTAAGAAGTGTCATGGGAAATAAAAAAAAGGGATTGAAATCTGAAAATTTTCGTGATCGCCTGGATGATTTTGAATTAATTTTAACTATGCTTAGTAGCTGGTGGCTCGATTGCCGGTTCGGCACGTAAGCAGATAGAGATAAAAATTCGCCGGCCGATAGTTTCTAAAAATAATTTTTTAAATAGTAGTAAGAAAAAAATAAAAGAATAGAGCTTATTTAAGGGGCTAGTTTTCAGGGAAGACTAGTCGGTTAGATAAGTTCTTAGCGATATTTATTTGTAAGTAGCGGGAAAGAGTAAACTATTTTATTGCTTAATAATTAAACAATATGAAAGAAAAAATCTTTGACGCGGCCTCAGGAGACTTGTTTTCGGAACTAAGTAAACCTAAGGTCACAGCTAAAAACGAAAAACCGTATGACCCTTTGCAAGCGGATTTGCCCGTTGAGCATTTTCCGGTAGAAAAGTTTCTTAGCGGCTATAGTGATAGTGACCGGGAGCTTCGCCAAAGATTAATTTTAGGCGAGATTAAAAGTCTTGATGAGTTTAAACCTTTCTTAGAAGAGATTGGTGCTTATCAAGGTCGACTTGATTATTTGCATCAGGAAATGGCCTTCTTATCCTATGAAGAAAATACCCGAAAGCCCAACTATGCTATTATGATGTCGCCTAGTGAAAAAGAATTGCCGCAGTATATCGACTCGGCTCGTCTATTTCTAAGCTACAGTAGCTACCGGGAGAAGACAGTCAGAGAAGAAGCGATTAAAAAGTTTGAATTGAAAAAGGAGGCGGAGTTAAAAAAGCATCAGGAGGAAAAACTACTGAAAAAAGAAAAGAATAATAATGAGTCGACCCCCTATGAAGATTTGTGTCCGGGAGCCCACCATGATCGAAAGAGAAATTAGATTAGAATAAATAAACAGCTAAGAATATTATGTCACAAGATAATCAACAAAAAATTCCCAGTAACCCTTTCATTGCCATGGAAGAAGCGGTGTTAGATTTTTGGGACCGCGCCCTTATTTTTAGTAAATCAGTTAAGAAGCCGGCTCCTCAGGGAAGCTTTGTTTTCTTTGAAGGCCCCCCGACGGCTAACGGCATGCCGGGGATTCATCATGTTTTGGCCCGGGCTTTTAAAGACGTGATGCCGCGCTATAAGACAATGTCCGGCTACCGCGTTGAACGGAAGGCTGGTTGGGATACCCATGGACTACCTGTGGAACTGCAGGTAGAAAAACAACTAGGAATTTCAGGAAAACCAGATATCGAAAAATACGGCATTAAAGAATTTAATGAGAAATGCCAAGAAAGTGTTTGGAATTATTTAGAGGAGTGGCGCAAATTAACGAGGCGAATTGCTTTTTGGGTGGACATGGATAACCCCTATATCACTTATGATAATTCCTATATCGAAAGTTTATGGTGGATCCTTAAAGAAGTTGATCAA
>CAYPWC010000114.1:0-1669 GCA_964414335.1 uncultured Gammaproteobacteria bacterium
CTTCGCCATCCCTAGTGTCTGACTCACCGTCGTATAGGCGACTCTCGTCGTTGGCTTGGGCTGATTATTGGCATCTAGTTCCTGGCGATAGACCTCTACTTTCGCCCCCGGCACAAAACTTCCGCTCGGATCTCTAACCACGAACTCTAAACTCGTACTAGTACTACAAGCCGCCCGAACAAAAAACGGAAGGAATAAAACAGCGACCGGGATGAAAAGGAGATAGATTTTTTTAAAAGGTGACCACATATAAAAAAATTAATTTAAAATAAAGCTGGACGTAATATTTTTAATCTCCGGCGCTAAAGAAGCGCTATAAGTCTTCCCGACCGCTGTAATACTATCTAAACTCAAATCCACCGTCGCTTCCTGATTACGGTCCGTCTTTAAGGCCGCGACAATAGTTAAGACCGCCGGTGTTCCCTTTTTCAAGCGTAAATAATTAATATTAAACTCAATGTCCCGACCGCTATTTAACTCTTTTGCCCGGGCAATTATTTGGCCATTACTATATAACCTAAAATCTTCCCATTCATTCTTCCCGGCCGAACCACTGTTTATAAACACCAAGTTCTTAACTAACGCTTCTTCCTGACCGCTTTCCTCAGTTAAAGTAAACTGACCAATTAAACGATTCCCCGGAGAAATCACATTAGTAGAAGATGCCAAGCTATTTTCCTGGCTTTTCACTTTCGCCAAGAAGTTAGCCCCGTCAATCATCTTAAACTCCGTATTAACCAAAGGAAAACTCGCTAGAGGAACGGCGTTTGCCGTCACGCTCCCCGCTTCCTTTATCCCCACTTTCACTGTCTGGGTGGTAAAATTCCCGGCGCTTATATTTAAATAGACTTTCAACGTTTCATATTTTCCCGAAGGAATTACTAACGGCTCCCGGAAAGAAACAATTAACTCCCGCGCACTTTGGCGCAAAGAAAAATTCGCATTATATTTCGTACCGGTAACATTAGTCACATAACCCGAACGAAGCAAGGGCTCACTAAATAGCCCGGTAAAATTAAAAGTGACCGCCGATACTTTCACTTCCTTCTCTAAAGCCGTGAAATTAAAAATTCCTACCAAATTACCATCCGTCCCGCTAAGAAGCGAATTATTATTAGCCCCTGTAACCGGCACCGAAACAATTAGAAACTCGCCGCTTGGAGATTCGTTAACAGAGACTCCGGAAAGAAGACCAATATTTTCCGTTGTCACTTCAGGATAACTATTAAGTTCAAATGGGCTCACCGTCATTATCGGCTCAGAAGCTAAAGAAAAAGACTCTAGATCCTGCCAACTCTTAATTAAAGCCTTCTGCCCGTCTTTAACATAAAAAACTGCCGGAGACGAGGCTTGCTTAATTAGCTTTACCTCAGGCCAAGCATTAAGCTCGCTTGAAGAAACATAGCTAATATCTTGCCACCGATTGCCATAGGAGAGATAGACCTCGGCATTTAAATACACTTTCTTTCTTTTTATCCCATGAGAAAGAAAATAGACAGCCGGATCATCCTTGGTCCTAACTTGCCTAACATTAGCGCTAATTGCCTGAGTTTCAGAAAAAGAAAAGACCAAAAAACTAAGGACAAAACTAGCCCCAAGCAGGAAAATAAATAGCTTCTTCTTTTTAGTTAACATACGATTTTATTATAACATATTTTCTAAAAAAGGA
>CAYPWC010000115.1:0-1641 GCA_964414335.1 uncultured Gammaproteobacteria bacterium
AAGTTCCGTATTTTTGGACACCTCATCGCCATCCTTAACTAAAACTTTTACCTCTAGCTTTTTCTTGTCCTTGGCGGTCACTCCACTGGCCAACTTAATTTCATTTATCTTCTCGGAGAAATAATATTTATCATGATCCTTGCCTTTATAGAAAATACTTAGAATTTTCGCCTGCGGATTATTAACCATGATTTCTTTACCATCTTGGTCCTTAATCACCTTCTGGGCGAATTCAATCTTGACCCGGCCAGCGACATCAGAAATTAAAGCCTTCTTCTTCGGACTGCGCGCTTCAAAGATTTCTTCAACGCGCGGTAGACCCTGAGTAATATCATCTTGACCGGCAACACCACCCGTATGGAATGTTCTCATGGTAAGCTGAGTTCCCGGTTCACCAATTGATTGTGCGGCGATAATTCCCACCGTCGAACCCATCTTAACCGGTTTATTATAAGCGAGATCCCAGCCATAGCACTTAGCGCAAATACCTTTATGCATTTTGCAGCTTAGAACCGAACGGATACAAGCCTCAGAAATATCTTTTTCTTTTAATAGTTTAACATTTTCTTCATTTAAGATTTCTCCAGCTGACAAGACTGTTTTTCCTTTAGCGTCTTTGGCGTCTTTAGCCAAGAAACGACCAATTAAACGACGGAAGAAGTCTTCCCCATTCTTTTCAATCTCTGCTCGGTTTAAAACCAAGCCCTTATCATCGCCACATTCTTCTTCGGCAATAATAACGTCCTGAGAAACATCAACTAAGCGACGAGTTAAATAACCGGCGTTAGCCGTTCTAAGAGCGGTATCAGACAAACCTTTACGAACACCATGAGTAGAAATGAAATATTCTAGCACTCCAAAACCCTGTTTGAAATTTCCCTTAACAGGCAATTCGATAATCGCGCCAGAAGGTGAAGTTACCAAACCTTTCATTCCTAAAATCTGAACTGGTTGAGCCCAAGAACCACGAGCACCAGAATCAATCATAGAATAAACCGGTAAGATATCTAGTAAGCCCTTCTTACAAATATCAGCGACTTTATCTTTAGTATTAGTCCATTCTTCAATTACCTTTGCATAGCGTTCTGACTCGGTCAGAAGACCTTCTTCGTATTGTTCTTGAATAAGTTCAATCTTCTCGTTGGCTAAATTAATCAAACGATCTTTCTCCGGCAAACTCGGCAAATCGCCAAAGCCCCAAGATAGTCCAGATTTCGTAATGAAAGAGAAAGCGCGATTCTTTAAGCCGTCAATAAATTTTACCGTTTCTTCTTCGCCGTAAATACGCAAACATTCTCTGATTAAATCCTTTAACTTCCCCTTGCCCACCACATCATTAATATATTTTAATTTTTCTGGAAGTAAAGAATTGAAAATCAAGCGACCAATTGTCGTCTTAAACATGGCACCATTATATTTAACATTAATCGCTTCATGAAGATCAATAAAATTGTTTTCATAAGCTAACGAGGCTTCATCCATGCTACCAAAATAGCGCATATCCTCCGCCTTCTTATCATCATAATCTTTGTTCACCAAAGTGATGTAGTAGGTTCCCCAAACAATGTCTTGAGCCGGAGCGACAATCGGATCGCCCGTCGCCGGTTTGAGTAAGTTGTGAGTGGAAAGCATCAAGGTCTC
>CAYPWC010000116.1:0-1590 GCA_964414335.1 uncultured Gammaproteobacteria bacterium
TTTAAATCTTGTCCTGACGCCTTGCCGTGGACAGTTAAATCATAATTACCACGAGCATGAACACCTTCAAGCTCTTTAAAGCCAAAAGGAAAACAATATTCAATATCATGCGCAGCCTGGGCATAGAAAACTAAATTTTCATGTTGATGCCATTTTAAATTATCTTCCTTAAAACCTAAATCTAAATAAAACTGCCACCGCGCTTCGCGCCACTTTTCATAATACTCTTGATCCTCATCTGGCCGGACAAAATATTGCATTTCCATTTGCTCGAATTCTCGTGTTCGAAAAATAAATTGACGAGCGGTAATTTCATTGCGAAAAGCTTTGCCGATTTGAGCAATGCCAAATGGAATTTTTACCCTAGTTGAATCAAGAATATTTTTATAGTTAACATAAATGCCCTGACAAGTCTCACCGCGTAAATAGGCTGGCTCCTTAGTCCAGTCGCTAGTAAAATTACCTAAATTAGACTGAACCAGTAAATTAAATTTCTTACCGGGGGTTAAATTCTTGGCCCCACAATTAGGACATTTAATTTTATCTTGATGATCGGCAAAAATCTGATTAATTTCCTCTTCGGTCATTTTTTCGTCCGCCGCGATTCCCGCTTCTTCCAAGAGACTGTCGAGACGCAAACGACTATGACATTTTTTACACTCGGTTAAAGGATCCGAAAAGCCCTTAACATGACCTGAGGCCTCCCAAACCTTGGGACTCATAAAAATTGCCGCATCAAGACCAACAATATCATCCCGAAGTTGCGTCATTGCTCGCCACCACTCGTTCTTTATATTGTTAGCCAGGAGAACGCCATAGGGACCGAAATCATAAACTGCGGCAAAGCCGTCATATATTTCCGAGGAAGGAAAAACAAAGCCGCGACGCTTACAGAAAGAAACGATTTTCTCCATTGAATTGTCTAGTGATTTTTTTTTCATATTAATCTGCCCTCAAGGACATTAATTTACATTTCCTCAATAATTTTAAGACCAATAATATTAAAGCCATTATTTAAAACTTGAGCAATGGCTTTAATTAGAGCTAAACGCGCTCGCCGAATTTTCGGCTCTGCCTTTAAAATATTGACACTATGGTAATAATCATTGAAAAGCTGAACTAAATCAAATAAATATTTAGTTAATTCGCTCGGATTATATTTATCACTAGCCGCCTTAATTACCTCCGGATAGCGCGCTAATTTAAGCAAAAGTTCTTTTTCTTTTAATTCTTTTAAACAATTGAAGTCAACTGGCGAAGAAAACAGCTTCCACGGCTCTTTTCGAACAATGCTCTTTAATCTCGTATAACCGTATTGCAAATAACAAGCCGTATAACCGTCGAAGCGAAGCGCCTCTTCAACATTAAAAGTAATAATCTTATCGGCGCTAACCTTTAGCATTTCAAACTTAATCGTGGAAATTGTTAAACTCCTAGCCACCTGCTCCACCCGATTATTCATCCAATCTTCATGGCGACTCTTGGTTTCGGCAATTAATTTTTCTAAAATCCTGTTTTTAAGTTCTTCGTAAGTAATAACATTACCGCTCCGCGAAGACATCATTCCTTCTGGTAAAGTAACAAAATCAT
>CAYPWC010000117.1:0-1074 GCA_964414335.1 uncultured Gammaproteobacteria bacterium
TGTTGTTCTGCCAAAATCTCAGTTGGCACCATGAGAACCGCCTGTTTTTTATTTAAAGCGGTGTTTAACATCGCCATTACGGCGACGAGTGTTTTTCCGCTTCCCACGTCACCTTCAAGAAGTCTGCTCATTGGCGAGGTTTTATCAAGGTCTTGGAGAATTTCCCAGGCGGATTTTTTTTGGGCAGTGGTTAATTTAAATGGTAGGGAAGAGACGAATTTTTGAGTGGCTTCTTTTTGAAATTTTATTTGGGGCGCCCGGCGACTTTTTATTTGTCTTTTTATCAATTGGGATTTTAGTTGACGCAAGAAAAGCTCGGTGAACACTAGGCGTTTTTCTGCCCGAGAAGCTTCTTCAAGATTTTTAGGGAAATGAATAGCTGTAATCGCCTCGCTAAGAGGAAGAAGCTTTAGTCTTTCCCTTATCTCTTGAGGGAGCCATTCTGGCACCTCGGGGGCAAGGTGAATAATCTGTTTTACTAAAGCTCGTAGTTGTTTTTGACTAATTTGGCTTGTGAGGTGATAGTTTGGGACTAAGCCCTTGGTGTGAACCAAGTCAGTGGTTACCACCTTTTCATAGAGGGGGGAGATGAAAACCAGTTGACCATTTTTTTCACTCACCCGGCCAGACAGAGAGACGGTATCACCCACCTTCAAATTACGGGCGAGAAAGGGTTGATTAAACCAAAGTACTTTAATAGTGTCTGAATTGTCGCTAATTAGGGCCTCCGTTAAATACATCCTTCTTCGGGCACTTCGTTTATTTTGGATTAGTTCAATGGTGCCGGTAACATTAGTCTGAAGACCAGCTTTGAGGTCGGAAATGGGCAGAGTATTAGTGAAGTCATCATAGCGAAAAGGGAAATAGAAAAGGAGGTCGGAGATGGTTTTTAGGCCGAGTCGATTAAGAATTTTGGCGCCAGTGGCTCCTACCCGATATAGTTCATTTATTTTTGAATTAAGCCCGATCATACTAAAAGTCTAACAAATCCCCGTATAGTCGGCAATATAAAAAAAACCAGGGTAATTACCCTGGTTTATAGTGCTTCCGCCAGGAATCGAACCTGGATTACAA
>CAYPWC010000117.1:1084-1587 GCA_964414335.1 uncultured Gammaproteobacteria bacterium
CTAGTATGAAAAAGGGAAAATATCAAGGGGAGCGGGGGAGTATACAGCCCATATAAAAAAACAGAAGCTTTAAGGCTGTCTGCTTTTTTAAAATATTCAAGCTGGTAGAGTTATGTGCTTCCGCCAGGAATCGAACCTGGATTACAAGATCCGCAATCTTGCGTCCTATCCGTTGAACGACGAAAGCTTTCTGGCTCTAGCTAGAAAGCTAGCCACTGCTAAGTATAATATTATAATTTTAGCAGTTTAGTCAACTGTTCGGATAGGGGCGGGTTATCTCTTTCTAAATCCTCATCTAAATAGCGAATTAAGAAGTTCCTTACGGCTAGCGCCTCCATTCGTCTTAGGGGAATTGAGAGGCGAGGACGAGCAGAGTTTTTGAATTCGAAATATAGCTGCTTAACGCTTTGCTTCGGTTTATAGAGAACGGCAAAGTTTTTAATTTCATCATAGTCGTAGAAACGACCACCAACTTTAATGCCTTCAGGACCCATTTGGAAAGT
>CAYPWC010000118.1:0-1512 GCA_964414335.1 uncultured Gammaproteobacteria bacterium
GTTTCCTAAATCTTCAATTGAAGACAATCTCTTTATAACCACTTTCTTTTTGGCTAAATTCATCGCCCCAGAAGAAAAAGAAAAAGTCATAACCAATGGCAAGGCTTCAGGGATAACGCCAATAGCTAAAGCAATTGAAAATATTGCCAATTCCATCCAATTAGTTTCTCCGCCTTTAATAAACAGGTTGAGAAAGAAAACAAAAATTAAAGTAGCAATTACTAATTTAAGAATAAAATTAGACAGGCCGCTGATACTCGTCGCAAAACTGCTTACTTTCTTTGTCTTTGCGCTTAAATCGGCAATCCGACCGATATATGACTTCTTGCCGGTCGCTACTACCATTACCTGTGCTCGACCGCTAACCACTCGTGTTCCGGAAAAAACAATATTTAAAGCTGCTGACAATTCTGAAGCGGCCGGCTTTAAATCTATGGCGCTTTTAACAACTGGCAGAGATTCGCCAGTTAAAGAGGCTTCATCCACACCAAACCCCTGGGACTCTAAAATCCGAGCGTCAGCACTAACCTTATCGCCAGTCTTTAAAATCACTAAATCGCCTGGCACTAGTTCTGAGGCTTTGACAATTTTTGTTTTTCCCTCTCGAACCACCACGCTTTGCCAAGCGATTAGCCCTCCAAGCAGCTTAGCTGTTTTTTCCGAACGATATTCCTGAAAAAACCCTAAACCGGCATTGATTAGCAAAAAGACTAGAATCATCGCCCCCTCGAGCCACTGGCTCATAACAAAAGACAAAATCGCCGCCGCAATTAACATGTAAATAAAGGGGGAAATAAATTGCCTAACTAAAATTTTTGGCCAGGAAACTTTCTTTAAATCCAAACAATTAGGTCCCTCTGAAATAAATCGCTCTTGAGCCTGTTTTTTTGTTAATCCGGACACTAAGTCACTTTCTAAATTAGTGGCCACGGTTGCCACCTTTAGACCGCTACTTTCTTGCCAAGTCATAAGATAAATTTAATTTTATTACTACCTTAATTTTACCTAAAAAATAGAAAAATAAGAAGACGCTCCCTTAATCTCCCGGCACATGCTATAATATAGGTAATAAGATTAACAAAAAATCTATGAAAATCTTCACAACTAAAAATGTTCCTTGGTGGCACATTGGGATAATTAAATTTGCCGTTCTCTGCTTCGGCTTAGCCATTGGCGCCTATTGGCCCCAGGTTTTCTCCCCCTATCTCCTTCTTTTAATCATTCTGGGGGCTATCTTCGCTCTCTATTCTTTCTATCTTTGGTTAAAGGATTAAAACAAAACAACAAAATTACAAAAAACCTGGTCTCCCGGGTTTTTTGATATCCTTGTTTTATAATCTTAATGCTTCCTAATACTCTTTTCGGTTAAGAAAATAGATTAAAGTATGAAAAATCGCATTTTTAATGATAAAGTCACGATTCTCTAAAATTGGCAGGTACCCCAAACACTAGACACCTTCTCCATGTGCTTCTAAACTAGAAACATATGAAAAAAGCGTTTAAGATTTCTTC